>WVXK01000115.1 GCA_011773515.1 Deltaproteobacteria bacterium | reverse complement strand
ACAGACGGTGTTGCCATTCAAGCTAAGAAGGACGGAGGAGCGGGTGACGGCGCGTAGTGGATTGGTTCTGTATGGGGAGTTTATGGGGGCGATGGGTGTGGGATCTTTGATTGAGCGTCACATGCCGAAGCCTGGTTCTGGGCGGGGGTTTGAAGGGATTCGGTATATTTTACCTCTCTCAATGATGTTATACGGTGGTGGGGAGGCCATTGAGGATGTGCGCGAGATTCGAGGGGATGATTCTTTGGGAGAAGTGGTTGGACTTGAGGAGATTCCCTGCAGTTCTGCGATTGGAGACTGGCTTCGTCGGATGGGGGAGCGTGGTGGGATTGGTGGGATGGAGCGGGTCAACGATGGCATTGTGAGGAAGGTTCT
The DNA here is from genome assembly GCA_011773515.1 of Deltaproteobacteria bacterium. Lineage (NCBI taxonomy): Bacteria > Pseudomonadati > Myxococcota > Myxococcia > Deltaproteobacteria bacterium. Next base: position 960 of record WVXK01000115.1, on the reverse strand, counting down.
CAGGAGGGACGATCGGAGGGGCTACACGCTGATCATCGATCCCACCATCATCGAGTCTCAGAAGCGGGAGGCCCAGATGAGCTATTTAGGGTATAAGGGCTACCGGCCTGTGGTGGCGACCCTCAAGGAGAATGGATTGGCCATCTCGTATGAGTTTCGAGAGGGAAACGACACGGGGGGAAAGCTTCGGATTCTGAAGAAGGCCTTTGGTAAGATGCCAAGGGGAAAAAGGATCGAAGAGGTCCTTTTGGATGCAGAGTACTACACCAATGATGTGATCGACTATCTGGAGAGAAAGAGGGTTCGATGGGCCATCTGTGTGGATAAGGACGTATCGGTCATGGAAGCCATTGGGACGATATCGGGCTGGTGTCCTTTTCGGACCGAAGATGGGATTATGACGGATCGGGAGATTTCAGAGACAGTCCATACGACCAACAAAGGCAAGAGCGCCTTTCGTCTCGTCGTTTTGCGGTGGAAAGACCGACAGGCTGACCTTTTTAGAGACAGCTACCATTATCACTGTATTGCCACGGGCATGATCGATCAGAGTGCTGAGCAGGTGGTATGGCGATACAACAAGAGGGCGCAGATCGAGAATCACATCAAAGAGATCAAAAGCGGCTTTGGGATGGACCGGATGCCATGCGGGGAGTTTTTGGCCAATGCCGTTCACTTTGGAATTGGGATCATGACCTNNATGACCTATAATCTGTTTATTGCCCAGAGGCTTTTTGTCATGCCTGAGCCATGGAGGACGAAGACCATCAAGAGTCTGAGGTGGTTGTTGATCGAAGTGGCAGGCAGGCTTGTTCGCCATGGCAGGAGAGTCATTCTCAAAGTCGCAACCAGTCTAGACAAATACAGGATTTATCTTGAGATGAGAAGACGGACCTATGAGCTTCTGCTTGAGTGAGACCCCTGAGCGGTTGGAAAAACAAGATCCGAAAAGGACCCAGG
>WVXK01000114.1:129916-133090 GCA_011773515.1 Deltaproteobacteria bacterium | reverse complement strand
TTGGTGGGCCACCCGAGACTCGAACTCGGAACCTCCTGATTAAGAGTCAGCTGCTCTGCCAAATTGAGCTAGTGGCCCAGAAAATTTTACAACGAAATGAAGGGCCGGTGCCATACAATTTTGCCTTCCTGAGTGAAAGACCCTGTCGCTTCATCTGATATTCACGGGAGAAAGGGGCAGGAAAGCCCAAATTTCAATCAAGCAATTGGAAATCTTCGGTGCTATAATTTTAAAAAAACGAAGGGGGCGCCCATGAAAGGGAACAAGAAGCTGATCGCCACGCTGAACGATCTGCTCTCCGACGAGTTGACTGCAATAAGCCAGTACTTTCTCCACGCCGAACTCTGTGACAATTGGGGCTACGCGAAGATTTACGCCAAGACGAAGGAGCGTTCCATCGCCGAGATGAAGCACGCGGAAAAGCTGATCGAAAGAATCCTTTTCCTCGATGGCATGCCCGTTATGGACAAGCTCAAAAAGATGTTCATTGGCCAGGACGTCAAGTCCCAGTTTCAAAATGACCTCTCTGCAGAGCTCGGAGCGGTCAAGGCATACAACAGCGGTATTTTGCAGGCCGCCGAGGCGGGTGACAACGGGACGAAGGTCCTCCTTGAGTCTATTCTTTCAGACGAAGAGGAACATGTGGACTGGCTCGAAATGCAGCTCGACCAGATCAAGCAGATCGGGCTCGAGAACTATCTGGCCGCGCAGATTGAGCAAGAGTAAGCAGGGAAGGGGAGAGCAAAATGAACCTGAGAGAGATTTTCCAGAAGGGCGGAACGGGAGTGATCGGGACATCCAATACGCAGGGCGAAATCAACATGGCGATCTACGCCGTTCCGGTCATCATTGATGAGGAGACGATCGCCTTCGGCATGACCGAGGGAACGACCTATAAGAACCTTCTCGAAAACCCGCACGCCTCCTATCTTTACATTTCATCGGGGAAGGGATACGAGGGAGCCCGGCTGAAACTCCTCATCTCCAACCTGGAAGACTCGGGCGCGATGCTGGAAGGAAAGAAGCTGGGATTAAAGGCCAAGCTGGGAGAGGCGGTTGCAGATGCCCTCAAGTACGTTGCCTACTTCAAGGTCCTCGAGGTGCGCTCTCTCATCTGAGAGCTTTTCGATAATTCTGCCCAGGGGGGAACGGAAATGCCTCGCCTGCTCCGTTGCCCTTTCAGCAAAATAAGACCGCGCGGGGAACGATGGGACAGAGCGTACTTCCAAAGTTGAGGCAGGACATTCAGATATTCCCCGCAACGCTGAGGGAGCAACGGGTATTCGTCGTGAGCGACCCCCTGGGGCTTACCAGTGAGCCTGCAGTCATTCCGGAGTCCCATGCGCGCCTCCTTTCCATGTTCGACGGCGAGAGGACGGTCCGTGACCTTCAGCTCGTCATGATGCACGTCCGCGGGAATGTCCTCGTCATGGAAGAGGAGGTGAAAAGGTTCATCGACGAGCTCGATTCCTATTACCTCCTGGATACGGGAAGGTACCAGCGGGCCAGGGAGAGGGTCTATGCGGAATTTGCCGCCCTGCCGGTTCGCCCGGCACACCTTGCCGGGAAATCATATCCGGGGAGCCGCCAGGAACTCCTGGATTTCATGGAAGAGCTCTTCCAGGCGGCTGTTGACGTTTCGCCGCCGCCGGTTAAAGGCCTTCGCGCGCTCGTCGTCCCCCACATAGACATGAAGGTGGGAAAAAGGGTCTATGCGCGCGGGTACTCGAGCATCAGGGACTGCGAGTTCGACAGGGTTCTTCTTCTGTGCACGGGCCACAACATGGGTGACTATTTTTTTTCCCTGACGGAGAAGGACTACGAGACGCCTCTTGGCCCGGTATCGACCGATGTGGATGCGGTAAGGTTTCTCGAAAAGGGCATGGGAAAGGGCATCTGCCCCGTGGACTTTCCACACCAGATGGAGCACTCAGCGGAGTTCCAGGCGGTCTTTTTGCGGTACCTGTTTCCCGACAAGGATTTCATGGCCGTCCCCGTTTTGTGCGGCTCCTTCAAAAGGACTCTTCACATCGCATCGAGGCCTTCCGATGTCCCTGCCATACGGGTATTCGCCGACAGGCTGGCTGATCTGCTTGCCGATGACGGGCACAGGTGGGTCGTCGTGGCGGGCGTCGACCTCTCTCACGTGGGGCCGAAGTTTGGCCATGACAGCCCCGCCAAATTCATGGAAGGGGAGTTCAGGGAGCACGACCGGATCCTTCTCGAGAACCTTGAAGGGGGAGACCCCGGGGGCTTCTTTTCCGAACTCAAGAAGGTTGACGACCGGTACAACGTGTGCGGTGCTTCCCCGCTTGCCCTCCTCCTCGAGCTCTTCGAAGGGAGCAGGGCCGCGGTGCTCGACTACGATGTGTGGTACGACGAGCCAACCATGTCGGCCGTGAGCTTTGCCGCGGCGATCTTCGGCGATGGATGAGATCTCCCGGGCGGCCAGGGGCAGCGTCTCCGCCCGGAAAAAGTGCAGGGGGTAAGTGATGAGCAGTGGTTTTCCGTATCACTACGAGCTGAAAGTTCGGTTCAGGGACGTGGACATGATGGGCCATGTAAACAACGCGGTGTACCTGACCTATCTCGAGGAGGGCCGCACCGGTTTTGGCGGATGGATTTTCAAAGGCCGCCCGGAGTTTCGAAAGATCGGCTACATCGTCGCATCGGTGAAGATCAATTACCGGGCTCCCGCGTTTTACCGGGAATACCTGAGGATATACCTGCGGGTGAAGGAGATGGGAAACACGAGCTTCGTCTTCCAATACGAGATAAGAAAGAGGGACACCGACGAACTGGTGGCCGATGCCGAGTCCGTCCAGGTCATGTTCGACTACCAGGAGGAAAAGAAGTACGCAATTCCCGGGGAGATGAGGAAACTCTTTCAGGAGAGGGCGATGTGAGCCAACCTCGTTCATAGTTCATGGTTCAAAACCTGAAAGTCGAAAGTAGATAGGAGATAGGTGATATGAGTTGCTTTCACAACTTTCTCCTTACTCCTTCCCAGACTTTGAACTCGAAACTCCAAACTATGAACTCTGAACTGTATTTATTCCGCATTCCGAAATCCACATTCCGCATTACAAACACACAGAATAACCGAGAGTNNTCTGGTTTCTCGTTTCTGGTTCAACCGTAAACCGGAAACCGAAAACCACAAACTGGAAACCG
>WVXK01000114.1:128193-129823 GCA_011773515.1 Deltaproteobacteria bacterium | reverse complement strand
GCAAGTCGAGAGTAGGGAGGAGAAAGTCGTAAAACAATCACTCTCTGCTATCTACTCTCTCCTTACTCCTTCCCAGACTTTGAACTCGAAACTCTAAACTCGAAACTCTGAACTGTGTTTATTCCGCATTCCGAACTCCGCATTCCGATTTACCATTTAGACATATGGTGCCTCTTCTCTGTCTGTTTCATTTTTTCCCCGGAAGGGTCCTTTCTCATGTGTGGTACATTAGAGCTTAGAGATGACGAAAGGAGGCGTGCAGGTGTTTCGGTCCCTCTTGAAAAAGAATACCCTGACCGGGCTATCCAGAACCTGCGGTTGAGCGGCGAAGATATCTCCGACGGTCCTGTCGGACATGCTTCGCAATCTTCCCGTTCAGGTCGACGACTCCCTGCTCGTGGGCTACGAGTCATCGGACGACGCGGCGGTGTACCGGATCGACGGGGACCGGGCGGTGGTGACCACCGTGGACTTCATAACCCCTCCCGTGGACGATCCGCACTGGTTCGGCCGGATAGCGGCGGCGAACTCCATCTCCGACATTTACGCCATGGGGGCCAGGCCCCTCTTCGCCCTGAACCTGGTAATGTTCCCCGCCGGAAAGCTCGGGCAGGAAGTCCTCGAGGGCATCCTCCGGGGAGCCGCCGACAAGGTGAAAGAAGCCGGGGCGGTCCTGGCGGGAGGCCATTCCGTCGACGACGAAGAGCCGAAGTTCGGCCTCTGCGTGACGGGGATCGCCGGTATCGGCGAGATATTGAGGAATGATGGGGCACTGCCCGGCGACGCCATCGTACTGACCAAGCCACTGGGGACGGGCGTCCTCTTCAACGCGGCGAAAGCCAGAAAGTTTCCCGCAAAAGAGCTCGATGCGATTCTGCCCCAGGTGGCGAAGCTGAATGCCGATGGCCTGGAGGTTTTGAGGGAACACGGGGTCAGGGCGCTGACCGACGTCACCGGGTTCGGTATCGCCGGCCATCTCGTAGAAATGGCCAGGTCCAGCGACGTGACGGTCAGGGTCGCACACCGCGACCTCCCCCTGTATCCGGGGGCGCTGGAGATGTACGAGATCGGCCAGACGACGGGGAGCAACGGGCCGAACAGGGTAAACGTGAGGGATCACATCAGGGTATCGGGCCTGCTCCCGCCTGCCGGGGAGGAGATCCTCTACGACCCCCAGACGTCGGGCGGGCTACTTGCCGCTGTTCCGAAGGATGCCTGCCGGGATGCTGTCAAGAAGCTGCGGGAAAAGGGGTACCCGGCAAGCGCGGTGATCGGTGAGGTTGTCTCCCGGGAGCAGCACCATATAATAGTCGAATAGGTTCTCTTCAAAGCACCGCACGGGTATGTGCAGGCCCTCTGGTTGATGGGCAAACAGGTTTTTTTGACCTCGTTTTTCTGCTATCGTGGTAGCGTTTGCTCGTATTCACATTCGTTGAATATTTCGGGATATGCCTGAAAGAGACGTTGTGGTCATAGGGGTCGACACGGGGGGCACCTTTACCGATTTCGTCTACATCGAAAGGGGCAGGGTGGGGATCTACAAGACCCTTTCAACGCCGGAAAACCCGGCGGAAGCCGTTTTGATGGGGCTTAACGAGTTTGCGGGTAAAGGGGCGAAGTATCTCGTCCA
>WVXK01000114.1:125740-128167 GCA_011773515.1 Deltaproteobacteria bacterium | reverse complement strand
TCATCGAAATAGGCAGGCAGTCCAGGGAGAAACTCTACGAACTGAAGTACGTGAAGCCATCCCCCCTCGTGGCTGAATCCCTCAGGTTCGGCATCAAGGGGAGGCTCTTCTATACCGGTACCGTCCGTGAGGATATCGACCCGGGCGAGATTAAGGAACTCATCGACGTGGTAGCGGGAAGGGGCGCCGAGTCCGTTGCGGTGTCGCTTCTCTTCTCCTACGCCAACCCCTCCCACGAAAAAGAGGTAGAGAAACTCTTACGCGCCCGCGGGCTCTCCGTGTCGGCATCGCACAAAATCCTCCCGGAATTCCGCGAGTACGAGCGGACGTCCACGACGGTACTCAATGCATACGTTTCACCGATCATGAAAAAATACCTCACCCACCTTGCCGAAGAACTCGGTGAAGGCGACCAGCTGCGCGTCATGCAGTCCAACGGCGGGTCGATTTCCAGCGCCACGGCGATGGCCGAGTCGATACGCACCATACTTTCCGGGCCCGCCGGGGGGGTTGTGGGCGCTTTCGAGATCGGAAAGAGAGCCGGCTTTGACAAAATCATATCTTTCGACATGGGCGGAACGTCCACGGACGTATCCCTGATCGACGGTGCCGTGTCCCTCACCACCGAATCAAAGATCTCGGGGTGGCCGATAAAGGTCCCCATGATAGACATTCACACGGTGGGCGCGGGAGGCGGCTCCATCGCACGCGTCGACTCCGGTGGCTCTCTCCGGGTGGGGCCGGAAAGCGCCGGGGCAAACCCCGGCCCCATATGCTACGGCAGGGGGAACAGGATAACCGTCACCGACGCGAACCTCTACCTGGGAAGGCTCGTGCCGGAGCACTTCCTCGGCGGGGGCATGCGGCTCGAGACAGACAGGCTCGAGGGGCATTTCGGTTCCCTCTCGAGGGAGGCCGGGCTTACCCCCGTCGAGCTTGCCGAAGGAATTTGCGATGTTGCGAACGCGACGATGGAGAAGGCGATACGGGTCATATCGGTGGAGAGGGGGTTCAATCCCCAGGAGTTCACCCTCCTTTCCTTCGGCGGGGCGGGAGGTCTTCACGCCGTTTCCCTGGCTGACCTCCTGTCCATACCCAGGGTCCTCGTCCCGGAGAACCCCGGGCTCCTTTCCGCACAGGGGATGCTCCTGGCAGATATTCTCAAGGACTACTCCCTCACCGTGATGCTCGATGAGGAAAAGGGTTCCTACGAGCGGATTTCCCGTCTCTTTCTCCCCCTCGCCGAGAGGGGAGAGAGGGAGCTTTGCGAGGAGGGGCTCGACAGGGACAAGATCGTACTCGAAAAATATCTGGACATGCGCTACCGGGGACAGTCCCACGAGATCGTCGTCCCCTTTACCGAGAACTACGTCGGCAGCTTCCACGGGTACCACGAACGTCTCTTCGGGTATCAGAACCCGGGCAGGGAAGTGGAGGTGGTCAATATCAGGCTGCGGGCCAGGGGGCTTCCCGAGAAGCAGATCGTCGACCCGCTTCCGGGCGCAGGGCCGGAACTTTCCGCCGGCGCTGTCCTCGGGCAGCGCCAGGTCATCTTCCGCTCCAAAGCGACACCCGCCCTGGTCGTTGACAGGGGGAAGATCCTTCCCGAAAACCGGGTGCGGGGACCGGCCGTCGTGGTCGAGTACAGCGCTACCACCGTCATCCCTCCCGGGTGGGTTGGCGTAGCGGACGGGTACCGGAACCTGATCATCGAACGGGAGGCGTGACCGTGGAACTGAGCCCCATTCTGCTCGAGGTCTTCAAGAACAGGTTTTCCTCTATCGCCGAGGAGATGGGCTCTGCCCTCAACAGGACTTCCTTCTCACCCAATATCAAAGAGCGCAGGGACTACTCGTGCGCCATCTTTGACAGCGGGGGGAACATGGTGGCCCAGGCGGCTCACATACCGGTCCACCTTGGCTCGATGCCCCTTTCGGTGCAGTCGGCGATTTCGGAGGTGCCCCTCGGCGAGGGGGACATGGCGATCCTGAACGACCCCTTCAGGGGAGGGACCCATCTTCCCGACATCACCCTCGTCGCACCCGTGTACCTGGGGGGGGAAACCCCCCTGTTCTACGTCGCCAACAGGGCCCACCACGCGGATATCGGGGGCATATCCCCGGGCTCGATGCCCCTTTCCACGTCGCTCTTCCAGGAGGGAGTGGTGATACCCCCGTTGAGGTTCGTGAAAGGGGGCAGGATAGACGAGGAACTCATGGGGCTCATACTCAACAACGTGAGGACCCCCCTCGAGAGGGAGGGCGATTTTACCGCCCAGATAATGGCGAACATAACGGGAATGAAGAGGCTCGTCGAGCTCTCGTCAAAGTATGGCAGGGAGGTGCTCCTCTTCTATGCCGCCGAGCTGCAGAACTACACGGAGCGGGTGACGAGGGAGACTATCCGGGTCATACCCGACGGCACGTA
>WVXK01000114.1:122709-125713 GCA_011773515.1 Deltaproteobacteria bacterium | reverse complement strand
GACAGCCTTCACATCGACTTCTCGGGCTCGGACCGGCAGGTGCGGGGAAGCGTGAATGCCGTGTACGCGATTACCCTCTCGGCGGTTCTCTACGTGGTCCGTGCTCTCATGCCCGAGGAGATCCCGACCAACGGAGGGGTTTTGCGGCCCATAACGCTGGTCACGGAAAAGAGGTCGATCGTCGACTCCGAGTTTCCCTCTGCGGTAGCCGGGGGAAACGTGGAAACCTCCCAGAGGATCGTCGACGCATTGCTGGGGGCACTGGGGAAGGCGGTCCCCCATCGCATCCCTGCCGCGGCACAGGGGACGATGAACAACGTTGCCATCGGGGGTATCGACGAGAGGACGGGTGAGCCCTTTGCGTACTACGAGACCATCGGAGGGGGGATGGGAGCGGGAGAGGGGGTGAACGGTGCCAGCGCCGTCCATTCGAACATGACCAATACCCTGAATACCCCCATAGAAGCCCTCGAATACAGCTATCCCTTTCTCGTGAGGGAATATTCGGTGAGGAGGGGGACGGGCGGAAAGGGAGCGTACCGGGGAGGCGACGGCATCGTGAGGGAGATAGAGCTTCTGTCAGATGCTGATGCGACGGTCCTCTCCGAGAGGAGGAGGGTTCCTCCCTACGGTATGCTCGGCGGGGAACCGGGCTGCACGGGAAAGAACACGGTTATCTCGAGTGGTAAGGTATTCGACAAGGGGGGAAAGTTTTACGCTCCCCTTTCAAAGGGTGATGTTCTCAGGATAGAGACACCCGGGGGAGGAGGGTACGGAATCTTTCATCAAAAAAAGGAGGAGGAAAAATGAAGAGATCTTTCCTGGTTGTATTTTTCATCGTGTTATTCGCGGCGTCGGCCGCGAAGGCCGAAACCCTGAAGATAGGCGCCATCTACCCGCTCACGGGGCCCGCTGCGACGACGGGGAAGGAGCTTGCCGATGCGATCAAGCTTGCACAGGAGATCATCAACAACAAGCATGACTTCAATCTTCCCCTGGCGAAGGACGAGGGGCTTCCAAACCTCAAGGGGGCCAGGATCGAGGTCATCGTCGCCGATCATCAGGGAAAGCCCGACGTCGGCCTTGCCGAGGCCGAGCGCCTCATAACGGAGGAGAACGTGGTGGCTCTCATCGGCTGCTACTACAGCTCCGTGACGAAGACGGCTTCCCTCGCTGCCGAGCGGCACCAGAAGCCCTTTCTGAACCCCGAGTCGACCGCGGCATCCCTCACCGAGCGGGGCTTTAAATGGTTCTTCAGGACGACCCCCAACGATGACACCTTTTCCGAGAACTTCTTCCAGTTCCTCGACGAGCTGAACAAGAAGATGGAGAATAAGATCAAGAAGGTTGCCATCTTTCACGAGAACACCGATTTCGGCGAGGGAGTCAAGGACACGGAGACCAAGTACGCCAAACAGTACGGGTTCGAGCTTGCAGCGACTATATCCTACTCGGCAAACAGCTCGTCCCTGGACTCGGAGGTTCAGAAGATAAAGAACTCGGGGGCGGAGGTCGTTCTGCCGGCTTCGTATGTGTCCGACTCCATCCTCTTCATGAAGACTATAAAGAAGTTCAACTACGCTCCCAGCATGATCCTGGCCATGGACGCCGGTTTTATCTCGGGCGAGTTCGGAAAGTCCCTCGGCGCTGACGGCGACTACATCCTCAGCAGGGAGGTGTGGGCTCTCGACCTGGCGAATAAGAAGCCGATGGTTGCGGAGATCAACAGGCTTTACAAGGAGAGGTTTGGGAAGGATATGAACGGCAACTCGGCGCGGACCTTCACGGGACTTTTGACGATCGCCGATGCGATAAACCGTGCCGGGTCGACGGAGCCTGAGGCCATACGGAAGACGCTCGTCGGCTACTCGATTCCCGGTGATCAGCTTATCATGCCCTGGGCGGGGATACAGTTCAACGAGAAGCAGCAGAACGAGCTCGGGAGAGGCATCGTGGTGCAGCTCGTGGACGGTGCGTACTCCACCGTGTGGCCCTTCGACCTCGCGTCGCGGGAAATCGTGCATCCCTTCGTTCCATGGGATAAGAGGTAACGCGGCAGACCACAGGGGCGAAAAGCCTCCTTTCGCCCTTTCCATCGTTCCAGGGGAAAAGGTGCATGGAAACTGAAATTCTCCAGGCCGTAGTCAGCGGATTGCTCCTGGGGCTCATCTATTCGCTCGTCGCTGTGGGACTCACCCTGATATGGGGTGTTATGGATATCGTCAATTTCGCCCACGGCGACTTTTTGATGCTGGGGATGTACACATCCTATGTTCTCTATACCTCCCTTGGAATCGACCCGCTCCTGTCCATCCCCGTTGCGGGGGGCTTTTTGTTTGTCGTCGGCGTTGTGACCTACCGGATGATCATCAGGAGGATAATGCATGCCCCCATGCTCGTTCAGATATTTACCACCTTCGGCATGATGATATTTCTGCGCTACGTAATCTTCTTTTTCTTCAAGCCCGACTATCGCTCGATCGGGAACACGGTCCTGTCGGGAAATGTGAAGTTCCTGGGAGTTTACGTGGGCATACCCGAAACGGTTGCCGCCCTCGGCGCGTTCCTGACGACGGGGGTCATCTACTGGATCATAAACCACACCAGGATCGGCGGCGCGATCACGGCTACATCGGAAAACAGGGTTGCCGCGCAGCTGATGGGTATCGATCCCGACAGGATTTTCTCCCTCTCCTGGGGTATCGGCGGAGCCGCCGCCGGGATTGCCGGCGCCCTGCTTTCGAATTTCTTCTATATATTTCCCGAAGTGGGGGGTGTGTTCGGCCTCACGGCCTTCGTCGTCGTCTGCTTCGGCGGCTTCGGAAACATTCACGGGGCGTTCATTGCCGGGCTCATCGTGGGGCTGATAGAGTCCCTCGGGGGATACATTGCCCCGCCCGAGTACAAACACCTGTTCGTCTACTCCCTCTTTATCTTTCTTTTGTGGCTGAGGCCGAGAGGGCTCCTCGGGGTTACGTGATATGGCGGTAAAAGAGCTCTTCAT
>WVXK01000114.1:99847-122592 GCA_011773515.1 Deltaproteobacteria bacterium | reverse complement strand
CTCACCGGACAGGTATCGCTCGGCCACGCCATGTTTTTCGGCACGGGCGCCTATACCTCGACCCTGCTCTTTCTCAAGTTCGGCGTGTCGCCCTGGTTCGGGCTGCTCACGGGAGCCATGCTCGCGGGGGGCATTTCCCTCGTCCTCGGGTACCCCTCCTTCAAGCTCAAGGGGCACTACTTTGCGATGATAACGATCGCCTTCGGTGAGGTATTTCACATCCTCTTCCGGAACATCGATGCTTTCGGGGGCGCTTCCGGTCTCTTCCTGCCCATCACGGACAACAGCTTTTCGGCTTTTTATTTCGGCATACACAAGGCCCCCTACCTCTACATCGTGTTTTCCTTCTACATCCTCTCGACGGCAACCATCTACCTCCTGGACCGTTCCAAGATAGGCTTCTACCTGAGGAGCATCAATGCAGAGGAGGACGCCGCGCGGAGCCTCGGCGTCAGCTCGCCGCTCTATAAATCGATAGCCATGTTTTTCTCGGCCTCCTTTACCGCCGTGGGGGGCTCTTTTTACGCCCAGTACGTTACCTTCATCGACCCGCCGAGCGTGTTCCACCTCATGTTCTCCATCCAGATCGTCCTCATCGTCATCCTGGGCGGGATCGGGAGCATCGTTGGGCCTCTCGCCGGGGCACTGGTCCTCATCCCCCTCTCGGAGTTTACGAGGATCTACCTGGGTGGCACGGGGAAGGGGTTCGATCTCATCCTGTACGGCCTCCTCATAATCGTTTTTGCCGTCTACCAGCCTCTCGGGCTGGTGGGAATGTTTGGGAGGAAGAGGAGATGAGCCTTCTCCGCATTGAAGAGGTGACCAAGCGATTCGGGGGCCTGGTGGCGAACGACCGGGTGAGCTTCGATGTGGGGAGGGGCGAAATCGTCGGCCTGATAGGGCCAAACGGCGCGGGGAAGTCGACCCTCTTCAACTGCATTGCCGGGTATTTCAAACCCGATGGCGGGAGGATCTTTTTCCGCGGTGAAGAGATAACGGGTCTTTTCCCGGAGAAGATTGCGAAGAAGGAGCTCGGCAGAACCTTTCAGATCGTCAAGATCTTCCCGAGGATGACGGTCCTGGAAAATGTCATGGTGGGTGCCTTCATTCGGACCGCCAGTGTCGCCGGGGCATCAAAGAGGGCCGGGGAATGGATCGAGTACGTGGGCCTCTCCGGCAAAATTGAGAGCCTGGCATCGGAACTCACCCTCGCGGAGCAGAAGTGGCTGCAGCTCGCACGGACGCTCGCGATCGACCCGGAGATGCTGCTGATGGACGAGGTCCTTGCAGGGTTGACGGCCAGTGAGACCAAGAGCGCGGTGGAACTCATAAGGAAAATACGGGATGAAAAGGAAATTACCATCTTGATCGTAGAGCACGTCATGGATGTTATCATGCCCTTGTCGGACAGGGTGGTAGTCCTCGACAACGGCAGGAAAATTGCCGAGGGAACCCCCGAAGAGGTCTCGAAGGACCCCCTCGTCATCAAGGCATACCTTGGAGAGGAGTGATGCTGAAGCTGTCGGGAGTCATAGCGGGTTACGGTGAAATAACCATCATCAAGGGCATCGATCTTCATGTGAAAGAGGGGCGTATTGCGGCGATCATCGGCTCAAACGGGGCGGGCAAGTCAACCATCATGAAGACCATAACGGGGATCGTCCCGAACAGGGGGGGAAAGATCATCTTCAGGGGAGACGATATCTCCTCCATCCCGGCCTATGACAGGGTGAAGCTCGGCATCTCCCTCGTGCCGGAGGGGCGGGAGATATTCGGAAGGCTCACGGTGGAGAAGAACCTCGCGATGGGCGCCTATACGGTCCAGTCAGAAAAGTCTTTCCGGGAAAGCCTGGGTTTTGCCTACCGCCTCTTTCCCCGGCTCGAGGAGAGGAAAAACCAGCTCGCCAGGTCGCTCTCCGGTGGGGAGATGCAGATGCTCTCCATCGGCAGGGCCCTCATGTCGAACCCCTCTCTTTTGCTGCTCGACGAGCCGTCACTCGGCATTGCGCCGGTTGTGGTGAAACAGATATTCAAGGTCATAGGGGAGCTGAACGAGCAGGAAAGAGTAACGGTCCTCATCGTCGAGCAGAACGTGAAAGAGGCGCTTTCCCTCGCCGACTACACCTACGTCTTGAAAAACGGTGAGATCGAGATGGAGGGCCCCTCCGACGAGCTGGCAGGCTCGGAACTCATTAAAAAATCCTTTCTCGGGATGTGAGGGTGAGCAAGGGGAAAAAGTATACCGAACCCGGTCTCCTGCGCAGGGACATCCGCAACGGGATGTTTACGGAGGCCACGGCAGGCCAGTGCCCGGGTTACGTTCAGGCCAACCTCGTGGGGCTCCCGGGTGATTACGCAGGTGATTTTCTGGCTTTCTGCGGGAAGAACAGGGGCCCCTGCCCCCTCCTCGAGGTTACATCCCCCGGCGTTTCCGTGCCAGAGGTGGTTGCAAAGGGGGCCGACCTTTTAACGGACCTCCCCCTCTACGACATCTTCGTCGACGGGAAGCATACGGAGACGGTGCGGAACCTGAAGGGGCGGATTCAGGATGAAATGGTGTTCTTTCTCCTCGGCTGCAGCTTCACTTTCGAGCGTGCCCTCGAGGGAGAGGGGATAGGGATGAAACACGTGAGAGAGGGAAAAAACGTGTCCATGTTCAGGACCGCTATTCCCCTTTCGCCCTCGGGGCCTTTTTCCGGGGAAATGGTTGTCTCCATGAGGCCAATTCGAAACCGCAGCGTGTCGAAGGCTGTCCTTATCACCTCCAGGTTTCCCCTCGCCCACGGGGCTCCGGTGCACCTGGGAAACCCGGAGGCGATCGGCGTCCTTGATCTCGAGAAGCCGGATTTTGGGGACCCCGTTCACGTGGCGGGGGATGAGATACCCGTTTTCTGGGCCTGCGGGGTCACGCCGAGGGTTGTCCTGGAAAATTCCCGGGTTCCCTTCGCCGTCATGCACCACCCCGGGCATATGTTCGTAACGGACCTTGCCGACGGGGACATAAAGGGCAGGGAGAGCCTGGGTGACGCGAAAGACAGGGAACTATGAACTCACGGCGGACCCATCTTTAAATCCTTTGCGCTTTCCACACCTTCCGTTTCGGCCACGCTGAATTCTCCCTCGCCTATCTTTTGGTCGCCGGTATAGACCTCTACTCTCCAGTCCCCACCCGTTCCCGATGAAAGGGCTTTCAGCGACCAGGTCCTCCACCGCGAGGATTTCACCGGCAGTCTCACGATCTGGTCGATTTTACCGTTCCGGTACCACAGATGCCTGATTTCCATGTACGAGGGCGACCCGTGGACGGTGGTGTGGCAGTAAATCTTGGCGGCGTCGATGGTGAAACGGTCCGTTGCCTCAGCACACTCCTTGTTTGCGATTTCGGAGCAGAAGGCCACGTCTGCCCTCAGCATGTGGCTTCTCTTTTCGCTTCGCTCGATCACTACCGAGAAATCCTTGCCGATAATTTTCCTCCCTTCCCTGCTGTCCTCGGCATTCAGGGTCGCTACCGTGCCCGTGAAAAAGGCGATGGCCAGCACAAGAAAACACTGGATCCTTCTTCCTCGTCTCATCCTTTCCTCCTGCTGCCACCCCTTAAATTTCCTCCTCGTCGAAGTGGAACCCCATTTCCTCGAGCTTGTTCTGGTAGGTTATAAATATGTCTCTCCTCGAAAGGAACCCGAGAACCTTCTTCCCGTCGGCAGCGTCAACGACAGGGATCTCTTCCAGGTTCTTTATCAAAAACTTCTGCATGATCGAGTTGAGGTTCTCCTCGAGGGTCGTGGTTATTATGTCGCGGGTGGTGCCCAGGTCCCTCGCAATGAGAAGGTCGCACAGGTATTCGCTCTCTCCCATGCACTTTCTCATGTCCTCCATGGAAAAGATCCCCACCATTTCCCCCCTCTTGTTGACCACGGGAAAGTAGGGGTTCGTCGAGTCACTGACTATCTTCAGGATCTGCCCGTAGTGCATGTCTTCCGGTATGCTGATCACTTCGTGGTGATAGGTGATCACGTCCTTCACCTTCAGGTCCTCCATGATGTCGAAAAAGAACCTTCTCCGGTGAATGGGGGACCTGAACCGCCCGCTCACCTGTGATTCGTAGAGGGAGAGCCCACCCGAGGCGAGGTACGAGACCACCGCAACGAGAAGCATGGGGACGATGAGCTTGTAGCTCCCCGTCATCTCGGTGACCATGAGGAAGGCCGCAAGCGGCGTGTTCGCAACGCAGGAGAGCATGCCCCCCATGCCGAGGATCACGAAGCTCGATTCGTTGGCGATGAGGCCGGGAAAGTACTGGGAGACGATTCGTCCGAATACACCCCCGAGGATTGCGCCCGTGACGACAGAGGGGGCGAAGACTCCCCCGCTTCCCCCAGACCCGATGGTAAATGACGTTGCCACGATTTTCAGGGCAACGAAGCCGATCATTACGGAAATGGTGAGGTTGGTGTTTATCGCTTCCTGAATCCACCCGTAACCGGGTCCCAGGATGTGGGGAAAGAAAAGCGCCATGATGCCGACGAGAAACCCGCCGATGGCTGGCTTGTAGGTGTTGGGGACCTTCAGGTTCTTGAAGAAGTCGCGGATGAATATGAATATCTTGATGTACCCGATGCCGACCAGGGCGATAAAGACGGAAAAGACGGCGCACACGGGAAGCTCGATGGGCCTGCTGAAAAACAGGTCGGGGATGGCGAAGAGGGAAACCCAGCCGTAAATGGTTCCGAAGAGAGAGTAGGCGACGACCGAGCTGGTGATGCACATGAGCAGGACCTCCAGCTCCATGTCGATGCCCCGGTAGAGCACCTCGGCTGCGAAGACTGCTCCCCCCAGTGGTGTTTTGAATATGGCGCCGATGGCTGAACCGACGGCGGAGAGGTAGACGATTCTGCGAAAACGCGGCGACACGTCTATCCATCGTGAAAATATGTTGGATATGCCGGCGGCGACCTGGGCGATGGGCCCTTCCTTTCCTGCCGATCCCCCTGAACCGATCGTTATCACCGAGGATACCCCCTTGATGAGGGGCACGATCTTTCTGATGTAGGTGTCTTTGAAGTGGTAGGCTTCGATGACGGCGTCGGTTCCATGCCCCTCAGCTTCCGGTGCGTACTTGTAGACGATGAACCCCGAGATCAGTCCCCCTAGGGTGGTGATGATGGGTATCAGGTAGGACCGCACCGGAAAGACGACGGCCGTCCCCGCCCCNNCCCGCCCCTTCACCTCCTGCCACGGGCTGAACGTAACCCCATATGGCGTCGATGTTTTCGATGAGGAAGTTGAGGGCGAAGTTGAAGATGATAGCCGTGACACCGGAGATGAGGCCCACGATCACACCGAGTGTCAGGACCTTTCCCGTGGCCCGCAGGTTGAGCTCTTTGAGGAATATGTCTACGATTGCGAAGAGGAATCTTTCAATTTTTCGTGGAAACTGAAAACGGGATATGAAAGACTTCAGCTTTTTTTCCATACCGTGTCTTTACGGTTTCACGTTTACCCCTTCCTTACCACCTTATTGTACCCGACTCTTCCTCCATGTAAATTGAAATCGGTCATGTTTTTTAGAACTTTAGCGCACGAAGAGCCCCTTCGTGCCGGGCGGCGAACGGAAGAGACAGAACGATGACCTCTGTCTGGATGAAGGGCCGCTTCCGGATTGCCCGCCGCCGGTTATGTCCGGGCTGGAAATGGGGACGTAAAAGAGAAAAAGGAGGGCACGAAGCCCTCCTTTTTTTTCGCCGTATCTTTCTTACTTCTCGATTCCCGCTGCCTCTTCGAGCATGGAAGTCGTGACGGATTTCGGCCTTTCGATGGGATAACCGAGGGCCCTGTCCCACACGATGTTGGCCAGAACGCCGAGGGATCTGCCGATCCCGAAGAGGACCGTGTAGAAGTCGTACTCGGTGACGCCGTAATGCCACTGGATGACACCTGAGTGAGCGTCAACGTTCGGCCAGGGGTTCTTCGCCTTTCCGTGCTTCTGCAGGACGTCGGGAACGACCTCGAAGAGGGCGCTGACCATCTTGAAGGTCGGGTCATCGGGCAGGTGCTTGAGGGCGAACTCCCTCTGGGACATATACCTGGGGTCGGTCTTTCTCAGGACGGCGTGGCCGTAACCGGGAATGACCTGGCCGCTGTTCAGCGTATCCCAGCAGAACTTTTCCAGCTCCTCTTTGCTCGGTACCTCCCCGCCCATTTTCTCGAGGACATCCTGAATCCACGCCAGCACCTCCTGATTGGCGAGACCGTGGAGGGGACCGGCGAGGCCGTTGATTCCCGCCGAGAGCGAGTAGTACGGGTCGGAGAGGGCAGATGCGACGAGA
Source organism: Deltaproteobacteria bacterium (assembly GCA_011773515.1). NCBI lineage: Bacteria > Pseudomonadati > Myxococcota > Myxococcia > Deltaproteobacteria bacterium. Next base: position 116,266 of record WVXK01000114.1, on the reverse strand, counting down.
TGGGTGGTGTGGGCTGATACGTTGCCGCTCTCGTGATCGGAGTGGAGGGTGAAGTACATCCGCATGACATCGTCATAGGGTTTCGCCACGCCCATCATGTGGGCAAAGTCGCCGCCGAAGTCCAGTTTCGGATCTGAGGGGATGATGTTGTCCTTGTACTTGTACCGGTAGATGAAGGCACCGATCTCGGGGAGCTTGGACAGCAGGTTCATGGCGTCTTCGTAGAAGAATTCCCAGTAGTTCATCCGGTTTGCCGAGCCGTCGTTGTAAGCTTTGACGAAAAGCGATTCCTTCTGCATCGCAAGGATTGCGGCGGAGAACATCGTCATGGGGTGGCTGTCCTTCCCCATCGCCTTGAGGGTGTCGAATACATACTGGGGCACCTTTTTCCTCTGCTGGAACTCGTCCACCACCACTTTGATCTCTGCTTCCGTGGGGACTTCTCCCGTGAGGAGGAGGTAAAAGTGGCCTTCCACGAAAGGCATCTCGCACCCTGCAGGTTTCGGAAGCATCTCCATCGTCTCGGGGATCGTATAGCCCCGGAATCTGATTCCCTCGAAGGGGTCCAGGTAGGATATGTCGGTTACGAGGGATTTTATCCCCCTCATCCCGCCGATGACCTGGGCAATTGTCACCTCGTCGATCTTCGTTTTCCCGAACTCTTTCAGAAGTTTTGTCGTCCTTGGTCGATGCTCGTCGATCTTCTGGGCCAGTTTCTCTTTCAGTGTAGCCATAGTCTCCCTCCCTTTCGTTTTGGTCGGTCAAAGATTAGAAAATTAGGAAATACCTTCCAACGCATCCCCGAGAAAAACAAATGCAATGTTCCTGCTATGTAAGGGACCTGTAAAGTGTATACGGTATACAGTTATTGATTCATACATACCAACAATTACAAATAACTGTCAAGCGTTAAATTCACTATCGGCGAGAAATAGTACCTTATAAGAGAGCGAGGCCCCATATATGCAGCGCTCCCGGACGCACAGCACCGTCTCTTTCCGGCTCAGCGGTTGTTGGGTGTTTTTTCGCTTCGCCCTTTCACGGGGTCTTTTTGTGCCGCAAAAGCCGGGACTGTCCGGTTGCGTTTCCCCCCGGCGAATGGCGCCGGTCAGTCGGGTGTCCCCCCGACCGTTATGAAGGGTTTCCCGATACGGAGCGTGGGCTGGGCGTCTGCTACGGGGACGCCCTGACCGTCTTTCCCGCAGGTCCCGATACCGTAGCCAAGGTCGCTGCCCACCATGTCTATCATCTTCAGGACTTCCGGACCGTTTCCGGTTAACGTTGCCCCCCGCACCGGTTCGTCGATTCGCCCGTTTTTGATCAGGTACCCTTCTGACACTTCAAAGACGAAATCTCCCGTTACCGTGTTGACCTGCCCGCCGCCCATTTTCCTGACGAACAGCCCCTCTCCGGCGGAACCGATTATGTCCTCGGGCAGAGATTCCCCCGGCTCTATGATCGTGTTGCTCATTCTCGGTATCGGCCTCTGCCGGTATGATTCCCGTCTTCCGTTTCCCGTTGAGCTCCCGCCGCCCTTGATGGCCTGAAGCCTGTCGTACATGTAGTTTTTCAGGATACCTTTTTCGACCAGGACCGTTTTCCCGCTCATCGTCCCTTCGTCGTCAATTGCGTAGGAGCCTCTCTTGCCCGGGACGGTGGGGTCGTCGACGACCGTGACGAGCGGCGAAGCGATCTGCTGGCCGACTTTGCGGCTGTACACGGAGAGCCCTCCCATGGCGAGGTCTGCCTCGAGGCCGTGCCCGACCGCTTCGTGGATCATCGTACCGCCGGCTTCGCTCGAGAGCACCACGGGCATCCTGCCTCCCGGCGATTTCTTGGCGTCGAGCATCATAAGCGCCCTCCTCGAGGCTTTTTCACCGATTTTGAAGGGTATGTCGCCGCCAAAAATCTCCACCCCCGTTGTCCCGCCCTCTGACTCGTATCCCATCTGAAGCCTTCCGTCGCGCGACAGCACGACCTGTGCGGTGAAAAGGACATAGGTCTGGGGATTTTCAAGAAACTCGCCGAAACTGTTTGCCACCTGGATCGTTCGCGACGCCTCGCTGTAGTGTATCCGTATCTGGCTCACGTTGTCTGCAACCTGCGCACCCTCCCGCGCGCTGAGGACTTTCTCTACCTTTCCCTTGAATTCACATGACCCGGGCGGCATCCTTACCTCGCTCACTGCGGGTATTTTTTTCAAAGGTGCGATGGTCAGCCCTTCCATCTTGCCCGATTTCGAAATATCGGACAGGCGTGAGGCAAGCTCGAGGAGGGTTTTCTCGTCTGCGCTGTTGGTCCAGGCGTACAGTGTCCGTAAATCCCGCACGAGGCGGACTCCCACGCCGGTGTCGGTTCCGGTGATGATTTTCTCCAGCCTGTTGTCCTCGTGTGATATTCTGGTGACGAGGCTCTTTTCGAAAAAGAGGTCCCCGTACTCGCCTCCGTTTTTCATGAGCCTGTTCATGACCCTGTCGACATTAATCCTTTCCAGCATGATGCCCCCGTGATATTGAATGTAAATACATTGTATAATATATAAATTGTCTGCAGATAAAATTGGAGAGAAAATGAGAAAGAAACGGCTTATAACATGCGCGATTATCCTGATGATTGCCGTCACGGTCTCCTGGTCATTTGCATTTCACGGCTTCGGTGCTGCGCGGTCGAAGATTCGGGGAAAAGGTTACTATTACTTCATGCTGGGTCACATGAACTACCGTAACGGCCTGCTCGATACCGCGGCTGAGTATTATCTGAAAGCTCTCAAGTTCGAAGACCGTGAGCCCACCATCTATACCGAGCTTGCCAGCGTGTACCTCAAAAAGGGGGAGTTCGAAAAGGCGGAAGGGTATCTCGAGACAGCCCTGGAGCTCGACCCCGGCAACAAGAGGGCCACTGAGCTCCTTGCCGGCATCTATTCGGCGACGGGAAAAAGGGATGAGGCGGTGGCTCTCTACAAAGAGCTCATAAACAACTATCCCGATGAGGAGGAGGCTTTCCTGCAGCTGTCGACGCTGTTTGCAGAGGATAAGAACTTCGAGGAAGCGGAGCGAACTCTCGGGGAGCTGGTTGAAAAAAATCCGGGTTACTTCCTCGGCTACTTTTACCTCGGCAGGACCCTGGCGGCGCAGAAAAAATATGACGAGGCCCTCGAAAATTACAGGAAAGCAATGGAGATACACCCATCCTTTGATAGTGCCATCATCGACTCTGCCTGGATTCTCGACCTCCAGGGGAAAAGCGACGAGGCGGCACAGATGTACATGAAGGCCATCAAGCTGAACCCATCGAACCGTTTGGTGCGGGAGAGGCTCGGCCAGATCTACATTCTGAAGAAAGAATACGAAAAGGCGGTGGATCAGTACGAGACGCTGAAGTCCTTCGACATGAACAACGTCACCCTCCGGACGAAACTCGGGCTCCTCTATTTCGAGAGCGGGGAGATCGACAAGGCAATCGACGAATTCAACTTTGTCTTGACGCTGAAACCCGACGATTTCCGGGCGAGAATGTTTCTCGGCGGGGCATACCAGGAGAAGGGCATGATCCAGCAGGCTGAGGCGGAATTTTCAAAAGTGCCGGAGGACAGCGAATACTACCGTGACGCCATATTTCACCTTGCCTTCCTCTTCTCGAAAAGGGACGAGGCCGACAAGGCGATTCAATCGCTTACGAAATTAAGGGAGAAGTACCCGGAGGATGTTGAGGTCATGCTCTTTCTCGGCGAAGTCTACTACGACAACAAGATGCACAGAGAGGCCGAGGAAGTGCTGAAAGAAGCAATCTCGAGGGTTCCCGACAACGATAGAGCCCATTTCCTCCTCGGTGTCGTCTATGACAAGCTCGGAGAATTCGAGCTCCTGGAAAAGCAGATGAAGCGGGCAATCGAGCTGAATCCCGATGACGCCACGGCACTGAACTATCTCGGCTACACCTATGCAGACAGGAACGTCAAGCTCGACGAGGCGGAGACGATGATAAAGAAGGCCCTGGACATAAAACCCGATGATGGTTACTTCATAGACAGTCTGGCATGGGTCTATTACAGGCAGGGCAAGATGAAGGCGGCCCTCTTGGAGCTGGAGAGGGCCATAAAATTCGTTCCCGACGATCCCGTTGTCCTCGAGCACATGGGAGACGTGCTGAGGGCTCTGTCAAGAGATGAAGAGGCGATCCAGTTTTATGAAAGAGCGCTCAAGAACAACCACGAGAACCCCGAGGTTGTTCAAAACAAGATGAAGGAGATTGGGAAATAACTATTCCTTATCGGGGAAGCACGGCGCTGTGGGTTGCAGTTCTTTTTCTCGCCGGTTGCGCAGGCTTCCCCGCGAAGAGGCCCGAGAGCGAAATTGCACGCCTTTTTTTTGTGAAAACCTCTCACAGCAGCGGCTTTGCCGGGAGGGCAGTCTACAACGGCGATATGGTGTGCGGTGGCTCGAGTTTTCCCTTCATCATGGGCGCGACCTTCAGCCGGGACTCCTCGATCATTTATCTCTACGGCATAGCGGGAGATCTGCTGTTCAGGGCCCACCAGGTGGAAGGCGACACGGTGCCGTATCTCTTCCGGTACGATGAATCGGCCGCGGTGGATCAACGGTTCAGCGAAAGGGTTCGTTTTGTTATGGAAGGTCTGGGCAGGAACCTTTCGATCAGGGGGCTCCTGACGGGGAAACTCCCCTTCGCGGGCCGGGAGGGAAACCTCTTCGTCGCCGGGAGTGGCTATCGATACAAGGGAGAGGGGTTTTCCGTGGCCAGCGACGGGGACATGAGACTGAAGAAAGCGAAATACCGCCTCAAAGATTTCACGGTGCGGCTGAAATACTTTTACGGGGACGGTAATTATCATGTGCCGTCATCGGTGGAAATGAAACTGCGCGGGTGTACGCTCACCATCGACGTGGAACGTCTGTACGAGGAGGAACTCCATGAAGGCTGACAGGGGCAGGAGGCTATCTCTTTTCATCGTATTTCTCGCTTTGGTCCTTGCGACGGGCTGTGGTGATCGAAGCGAAAAAAAGAGCGCTGTGCCGCCGAAGGATGTCGTCGATATTGCCGTTGGGAACGGAGGCAAGGCTCCCTCCTACGGAGACGCGATCATCATCGGCTCGATCGGGGACATATCGGGGCTCATCCCGAACATCACCTCCGATTCGGCTTCCCGCGACATAGGCGATTTCATATATGACGGCCTCGTACGGTACGACAAGAACCTCGAGTTAGAGGGAGTTCTCGCCGAATCGTGGGAGATCGAGGAGGGGGGGTTGAAGATCGTCTTTCACCTGAGGAAAGACGTGAAGTGGCACGACGGGGAGCCCTTTACCTCGAAAGATGTGCTCTTTACCTACAAGTTCATGATCGATCCGCGGACGCCGACGGCATATGCGGAGTCATTCCTGCAGGTCAAGAATGCCTACGCTCCCGATCCCCACACATTTGTCGTCGAGTATGAAAAGCCCTATGCGCCCGCCCTCGGGTCGTGGGGGTTGTACATCCTTCCCGAACATCGGCTGCGGGACACGGAGGACCCCATAAAGAGCGAGCAGAACAGGAACCCGGTGGGTACGGGAGCGTATAAGTTCGTGGAGTGGAAACCCGCGGAGAGAGTGGTGCTCGAGTCGAATCACGATTACTTTCTTGGCAGGCCCTACATAAACAGGATTATTTACCGGATCATCCCCGACCAGGCAACCATGTTTCTCGAACTCAAGGCAGGCGGGGTTGATTTCATGGGCCTTACGCCTCCCCAGTACCGAAGGCAGACCGAGGCTGCGGAGTTCAAGAAGAGATACAATAAGTTCAGGTACATCTCCTTCTCCTACACCTATTTGGGATACAACCTGAAAAACCCCCTCTTCAAGGACAAGAGGGTCAGGCAGGCCCTGTCTCACGCCATAAACAGGATGGACATACTCAAGGGCGTTTTGCTCGGGCTGGGCGTTGAGGCCACGACTCCCTATAAACCCGACACATGGGTCCATAACCCGGGCGTGAGGAAGTTCGAGTATGACCCGGAGAAGGCGAAGGAACTGCTCGCGGAAGTGGGGTGGGAGGATTCGGACGGAGACGGGATTCTCGACAAGGATGGAAGGGAGTTCAACTTCACGATCATGACGAACCACGGGAACGAGGCCCGTTCCAAAACCGCCACCCTCATCAAGTCCTATTTTGAAAAGATAGGCGTTTCGGTGAAGATCCGGATTGTGGAGTGGGCGGCCTTCATAAACGAGTTCATAGACAAAAAGAACTTCGAGGCGGTCATTCTCGGCTGGGGTACCGGTCCCGAGCCCGACCAGTACAACATATGGCATTCGAGCAAGACGGGTGAGAAAGAATTGAATTTCATAAGTTACGCCAACCCCGAGGTGGATGAACTTCTCGAGAAGGGAAGAAGGACCTTCGACAAGGAAAAGAGGAGGGAGTACTACTGGCGGCTCCAGGAGATCCTGGCTGAAGAGCAGCCCTACAATTTCCTCTATGTGGGCGAGTCTCTCCCCGCCGTCCACAAAAGGTTCAGAAACATCGAGCCCGCGCCTGCGGGTATCACGTACAACTTCATCGAATGGTACGTCCCGGAAAGTGAAATCCGCCACACAAAATTCTGACGGGAGAGATCCTTTTGGGAAAGTACCTTGCAAAGAGATTGCTCCTCATGATCCCCCTCCTCCTGGGGATAACGATTATCACCTTTGCCGTCATCCATCTTGCTCCCGGCTCGCCCACCGACCTTGTCACGGACCTCAACCCGCAGGCGGGTGCTGAGGCGAGGGAGAGGCTCATCGCGTACTACGGTCTCGACAAGCCCCTTCACGTGCAGTACACGAACTGGCTGAAGAGGCTCGCTACCCTCGACTTCGGGCAGAGTTTCCAGCCCGACGGAAAGCCCGTGATCGAGAAGATAAAGGAGAGGCTCCCCATCACCATAGAGATCAATGTGCTTTCCATGATCGTGATCATATCGATCGCGATCCCNNGCGATCCCCCTGGGGGTGATCTCCGCAGTGAAGAAAGACTCATTTTTCGACAAGGGCACGACTGTCTTCGTTTTCGTCGGTTTTGCCACGCCTACTTTCTGGCTCGCCCTCCTGTGCATGATCCTGTTCGGGGTCAAGCTCGGCTGGCTTCCCATATCGGGAATCAATTCGCTTGATTACGACAGGCTCTCTCTCTTCGGAAAGATCGCCGACCGGGGAAGACATCTTATCATGCCCGTCGTTCTCGGAGCGTTCGGCGGCCTGGCCGGGCTCTCCCGGTACATGCGGTCGAACATGCTCGAGGTGGTCAGGCAGGAGTACATCCAAACGGCGCGGGCGAAGGGCATTTCGGAAAACAGGGTCATATTCAAGCATGCGATGAGAAATGCCCTTCTCCCGGTGATAACCATTCTCGGCCTGTCTGTCCCGACCCTCATCGGGGGGTCGGTCATATTCGAGACCATATTCGCTATCCCGGGGATGGGGAGGCTGTTCTACCAGGGAGTCATGTCGAGAGATTATCCCGTCGTGCTGGGGATCCTTTTTATCGGGGCCGTTCTCACGCTCATTGGCAACCTTCTCGCCGATGTTGGCTACGCTCTGGCCGATCCCAGAATCAGGGAGGGGGAGGGATGAGGCGGTCGCTGCTTTTGTACGATTTCTACCGGAGGTTCACCAGGAACCGGCTCGCCCTCTCGGGACTCGTGATCATTCTCTTTTTCTTCTTCCTCTCCCTCTTCGCCGGGTACATATCGCCCCATGAACCCAACGAGTTCGACGTCCAATCGATCTTTTCCCCGCCCTCACGGGCACACCTGATGGGAACGGACGAGCTGGGCAGGGATGTCCTGTCCAGGATGATATACGGGGCACGGATATCCCTGAAGGTCGGCTTCGTTGCCGTGGGGATAGCGGTACTCATCGGCACCTGTATAGGGCTGTCTGCAGGCTATTTCGGGGGGATCATCGATACCCTGCTGATGCGCTTCGTGGATATCATGCTCTGTTTCCCGGCCTTTTTCCTGATTCTCGCCGTCATCGCCTTCCTCGAGCCGTCGATATGGAACATCATGATCGTCATCGGTCTCACGGGCTGGATGGGAGTGGCCAGGCTCGTCCGGGCGGAAACCCTGTCGCTCAAGAGCAGGGATTTCGTGCAGGCAGCGAAGGCTCTCGGGGAATCAGACCTCAAGATAATGTTCAGGCACATCCTGCCGAATACGCTGGCGCCCATCCTGGTAGCGGCGACGCTGGGAGTTGCCGGCGCCATACTCACGGAGTCGGCGCTTTCATTTCTCGGCATCGGGGTGCAACCGCCAACGCCCTCGTGGGGAAACATCCTGACGGCGGGAAAGGATAACATAGAGTTTGCCTGGTGGCTTTCCCTCTTCCCGGGGCTGGCCATTCTCGTGACCGTTCTGGGGTATAATCTCCTTGGCGAGGGCATCCGGGATTCTATCGATCCCCGGCTCAAGTGAGCTGCCGTAAGGACAGGGAGGATCTGGTGACCGACACCATATCTGTTGAAAATATCACCTGCGGTTTCGATGTGGAGGGCCGGAAGTTGTATGCCGTCAGGGACGTGACTTTTTCCATTCGCGAGAGGGAGACCTTCGCCCTTGTCGGGGAATCTGGGTGCGGAAAGACGCTCACGGCGCTCTCCATAATGCGTCTTCTCCCCCAGCCCGGTGGTTTCATCGAGTCGGGACGGATCATGTTTGGGGAAAGGGACCTCATCTCCATCGATGAGAAGCAGATGCGTGAGGTTCGGGGAAAGGAGATCAGCATGATATTTCAGGAGCCCATGACTTCGCTGAACCCCGTCTTTACCATCGGTTACCAGATAGCGGAGGTCTACACGGCACACGGCGTTTGTGGCTGGCGGGAGGGAATGGAGAGGGCCGAGGATATGCTTGCCCGCGTTAAAATTCCCGATTCCGGCAGGCGGATTCGAGATTACCCCCATCAGCTGAGCGGGGGGATGCGCCAGCGGGTGATGATTGCAATGGCGCTGGCCCTCAACCCCTCTCTCCTCATAGCCGACGAGCCGACGACGGCCCTCGATGTTACCGTCCAGGCCCAGATCCTCGAGCTGATCGAGGAGATAAAGGAGGCCTTCGGGATGACCGTTCTGCTCATCACCCACGACATGGGCATCGTCGCCGAGGTGGCGCACAGGCTGGCCATTATGTACCTTGGAAAAGTGGTCGAGATGGGCACCGTGGCAGACATTTTCGAGGATCCACTGCACCCGTACACGAGGGGGCTTCTTTTGTCTATCCCTTCCCTCGAAAGAAAGAAAAGGAGGTTGGAGCCTATCCCCGGGATCGTGCCCGATTTGACCTCCCTCCCCCCGGGGTGCCCGTTCTTCGAAAGGTGCCAGGAGAGAATACCGGAACTGTGCGATGTTGCCTTTCCCGAGACGCGCGACTACGGGAATGGCCACCTCTGCGCATGTTACTGGGTGGAGAGAGGGGGGGGCAGGTAAAGGGCATGGGCCAGTCCGTGAAAGAAGGCATATTGGAGCTGCGAAATATCCACAAGCGGTTCCACCTCAAGTCTACCTTCTCCAGCCGGGGGGGCGTCGTCAAAGCCGTATCAGGTGTGACCATGTCCCTTTCCCGGGGAGATTCGTTTGGCCTCGTGGGTGAGTCGGGGTGCGGCAAGACCACCCTCGGGAGGGTGGCGATACGCCTCCTTCGCGCCGATGAGGGGAGGGTGCATTTCGACGGGCTCGATATAACCGAGATCCCCGAGCGAAAGCTCAGACCTCTGCGGCGGAGGATGCAGATTATTTTTCAGGATCCCTACTCCTCCCTGAACCCCCGGATGCGGGTGGAATCCATCATAGGGGAGGGCATGCTCATCCACAATCTCGTTGACCGCGGGGAGCTGAAAGATGCCGTTGCCGAGGTTCTCGGGAGGGTGGGATTGTCCCCCGATGCCATGTCCCGCTACCCCCACGAGTTCAGCGGCGGACAGAGGCAGCGGGTCTGCATCGGGCGCGCGATAGCGCTCAAGCCTGATTTGATCGTGGCCGATGAGCCCCTCTCGGCCCTGGATGTGTCAATTCAGGCTCAGATCCTCAATCTCCTCGTGGAAATAAGGGAGGCGATGGGAGTTGCCTACCTCTTCATTTCCCACGACCTGAGAGTGGTCAACTTATTGTGCAACAAGGTGGCGGTCATGTATCTCGGTGAGATCGTGGAAACGGGAGATTGCGACCTGATCTTCCATGACCCCCGCCATCCCTACACGAAAGCGCTCATCGGAGCCATACCCCGGCCCGTTCCCGGGAAAAAGGGGAGGAAGATAGTGCTGTCCGGTGATATTCCTTCGCCCATATTCCCCCCGCCCGGGTGTTCCTTCCACACGCGGTGCCCGATAGCCGGTGCTATATGCGAAAAGGAGGAGCCCCTGCTCAGGGAAGTGGGGGGGCGCCTCGTCTCCTGCCACTTCGCAAAGTAACGGCCCCGGGTCCAGGTTCCCCTGTTCCGGGTTGATAACGGCCCTGTTTTTTGGTTTCGCACGCCGAACACGGCAATGCCACACAGCGCACGGTTTCCAAACGATGAATTTTAAAAGGGAGTATGGGCTCAGGGTGATGTCTGGCGGATCGGGATCGATTCGAGGAAGTCGTGCTTGCAGTACGGGCAGAACCGCCAGACGGCGTCGACGGTCTTCTTGCAGCTCGGGCAGGTGTCTATGACCTTTTTTCCACACTGGGGGCAGGCGACGAACTCGGGACCCAGGAAGGCGCTGCATTCAGCACAGATGGAGCCTGACTCGTCCTCCATCTGGATTGCTTTCACCACCTCGTCGACCGAAGTGATTCCTTTCAGGGCCTTGTCGATAGATGTCTGGGTGAGGGTCTGCATCCCCTCCGCCACGGCCACCTGCATTATGTTTGCCTCACTTGCGTCGTTCGCCGTCAGCTCCCTTACCTTCTGGGTAAAGGGGAGAATCTCGTAGATCCCTTTTCTTCCCCTGAATCCTGTGAGGCCGCACGAGGAGCATCCTTTGCCCCGGTAGAACTTGACATCTTTTTTCTCTTTGTCGCTTATTTTGAGTTTGTTGAGCTTTTCCCTGTCCGGATCGTCCCTCGTTTTACAGTCGGGGCAGATGACTCTGACGAGCCTCTGGGCGATGATGCCGATTATCGACGAAGCGATGAGGTAGGAGGGGATGCCCAGGTTCCGCATTCTCGTTACCGTGGCAACGGAGCTGTTCGTGTGCACCGTGCTCAGCACGAGGTGGCCGGTCAATGAGGCCTGCATGGCGATCGTCGCCGCCTCGTAATCCCGCATTTCACCTATCATGATCACGTCCGGGTCCTGCCGGAGTATCGAGCGCAGGGCATTGGCGAAGGAAAGCCCCACTTTTTCGTTTACCGCCACCTGGCTTATCCCTTCGAGCTCGTACTCGACGGGATCTTCTATGGTCGTGATGTTCTTCTCGATGCTCTTTATATTCGTGAGAGCCGAGTAGAGGGTGGTGGTTTTACCGCTCCCCGTCGGGCCCGTAACGAGAATTATGCCCTGCGGTTTGGAGATCAGGGAGATGAACTTGTCGAGGTTTTTCCCCTCCATTCCCAGGGCATCGACGGAGATGATGGCATTTGCGGGGTCAAGAATCCTTACCACCACCTTTTCGCCATAATGCGTCGGGAGGCTCGATATGCGGAGATCGAGCATGCTCCCCCCCACGCGAACGCCGATCCTGCCGTCCTGGGGGAGCCTCTTTTCGGCAATATCCATGTTCGCCATGATTTTTATTCGTGAAATGACGGCGCCCTGGACCCACTTGGGGAGCTCGATGCTTTGCCTCAGCAAGCCGTCGACCCTGTTCCTGATAACGAGGTTTCCCCGGTCGGGCTCGATGTGGATGTCCGATGCGCCGATTTCGACTGCTTCGGAGATGATGAGGTTGACCATCCTTATTACCGGTGCCGCCTCGCTTTTTTTTCTCAGGTCTTCCGTGTCACGCTTCTCTTCCTTCGATTCGTGAAGGACCTCAACCACCTTGTCGGCGGATATGTCTTTCACCAGCGTGTCCAGGGAAGCTCCCAGGTTGTAGTGGTGGTCGATTGCCCAGATGATGTCGCTCTTGGTGGCAACGAAAGGTTGAATGGTAAAACCCGACGCGAAACGCACGTCCTCGAAGGCCTCGAAGCTCAAGGGGTCGGCCATGGCTACGTGCAGGTCCTTGCCGTCTATGTTGGTGGGAATGATGAGATGTTTCCTCGCAACTTTCTCCGGTATGATGTCTATCGCCACCGGTTCGACGGCGGTGTTTTTCAGGTCGATGAATTGCATCCCGAGCTGGGATGACAGGGCCGTGGCAATCTCAATTTCCGTGCAAAAACCGGACTCAACCAGAATTTCGCCTACCTTTTTCCTCTTCGTCTTCTGCTCGGCGAGAACCTCTGTGAGATCATTTTCAGAGATCATGCCGCTTTCAATGAGGAGTTCCCCGAGTTTTTTCTTTATTTTTATTTTGCTTCCCACGCCATCGATACCTTCAGGGTAATAAAAAACCATACTACCAGATTTTTGGCGGTGGAAACAGTAAATAGTGCAAATAATCGGGTTTCCCTCCGGCCACGCTGGCAGGAAAAAAACGCCTGATATTGAAACCGAACAAGGTGAAGATCATCATAGAAAAAAATGAGGAATAAAAGGGGGATGTAAATGAAGTGCCCAAGGTGCAACGGCCTCATGATATATGAGCGGTATCAGGACATGCTCGAAGTTTTTTACGCATGGAGATGTGTAATCTGCGGGGAAGTACTGGACGATGTGGTGATCAAAAACCGGGATGAAAAAAGCAATCAGGACAAAAAGGCCGCCAGCACCCTGTAACGATAGTTTTAAACCGAGAAAAGACGTTCCCCCCCAATTATGAGCCGGGTATCGCCCGGCTTTTTCTTTTTACATCCAGGCAAAAATCCGATATCTATATAGGTGACCCGAGTAGCGGTAGGTAGCATGAGTTGCCATGAACAGTAAGCCTCTCATTTTCCTTTCATTCCTGCTCCTTCTTGCTATCCTTGTCCTCTTTCTCGCTCTGATCTACTACAGGAAGTTCATAGAATATATGGCGGGGAAAGTGAAAAGGGAGAGGGCGAAGCATGGTGATATCGTGCGGCAGCTCGTCGAAGGAGACCGCGCATCTGGTGATGGCGTCTCTGACAGGCTTAAATCGCTGGGCGACATGGGTCTTATCGAGGCAATCCTGGACAGGAGCGCCCTGGAAAAAAATGTCCCGGTAAGCTATTTCAAGGTCTATTATGACGCTACCGGAATTACAGAAAATAATATAAAAACACTTAAAAGCTCAGAATCTTGGAAAAAGAGGGCTCTTGCTGCGGAAAAGTTGGGACTCATTGGGTCTGCAGAGGCCGTGCCACACCTTATCGATGTTATCAGGAACGTGAAGGACGAGGATGAGGACGTACGGGGGGCGTCTCTGCGGGCCCTGGGAAGGATAAAGGACAAAAGGGCGTTGCCATTTTTGATAAATGCCCTCGGCTACCCGGAGAAGTGGCTTCCCCCCCGCATAGGAGAAACCATTTATAGCATCGGGGAGGACGCGATAGAGCCCCTTATCAAGGAGCTCGAGAATTTTGAAAACGAAAATAGAAGGGCCTGGTCCGCGGAGATACTGGGATGGTTGAGGGCTGAAAACGCCGCGGTCTTCCTCATAGATGCGCTTTCAGACGTAAGTGCTGAGATGAGGGCGAAGGCAGTGGGGGCCCTGGGGAAGATCCGGGAGAGCAGGGCTGTGCCCAAGCTCCTCGAGATGTTGATATCCGATCCCGTGCCGTTTGTCAGGGCACGGGTCGCGCAGGGCCTCGGGGCGATTGCCCACCCGTCGGTCACAGACTATCTGATCAATATCCTGAAGGACCCCGAGTGGTGGGTCAGGGTGCGGGCCGTGGAGGCACTCGAGCAGATAGGCGAGCCCGCAGTGCCGGGTCTCCTCGTTGCCCTCCAGGAAGAAGATGGGGAGGTCCGGAGAATGGCGGGTATGGCTCTTGAACGCATGGGTTACCTTGCCCGTGTGCTTGCTGAGTACGGTGAGGAAAAATTCAAACCCGGCTTGAGAAAAATTCTTCTCCTCGTTATTACGGCGGGAATAACGGAGGGAATGAGCGAAAAACTGTTTCACGCCAGGCCCACATTGCAGAAGAGGGTGGTGAGACTCTTCGGGGAGGCTGGGAGCAGGAAGTCGGCGGCCGCGCTCCTTGAGTTGCTTAACGCCTCGACCGACTGGACGCTCAGAGCACGGATCATAGAAAGCCTGGGCAACATGGGGGCAACCGAGGCGATACCGGAGATCATCAAATACCTGAAAGCCGGGGATTACTGGGTGAGAACGGCCTCGGTGGAAGCCCTCGGAAAACTCGAGGCGCACGAGTTTGCCCCCGAGATAGCCGAAATACTCTTTGATAAGAGCCCCGTAGCGAGGGAATCTGCCTTGAGGGCCCTCATTCGGTTGAGGGTCGACAGCTATGCAGGCCGGGTAATGGCCCTCCTTGATGATCCCTCGCCGGCTGTGAGGGCGGCAGCCATCTCCATGGTTCGCTGCCTCGGCATACCCGTGGATACCGGAAGGGTCGCGCAGTGTATGAAGGATCCTTCTGACGAGGTAAGGATTGAGGCGGTACGCTATTTTTCCTTCCGAAATGACAGGGATGTCTTCAGGGATGCAGTCAGGCTCATCTCCGGCGGCGCTCCCGCTGTCAGGGATGCCGTGGCCGAATATCTCACCACGGTAAAGCCCGTCCCCTTCCCCGAAATCATCTCTCTTCTGAACCCTGCCCACCTCTCCCGGGGGGAAGTATCCACCCTCATCCGGGTAGCTTCCGGGATGGGCGGAGAAGAAGCGCACCGCTATGTACTCGGGAAGACCGAGAGCGGGGACACCGACGTGAGAGAGCAGGCGGTTTTCGCGCTCTCAACGTTTCAGGAGAAAGGTGACAGCGCTATCTTCGTAAGGGGCCTTTTCGATCCCCACGAGGGGGTGAGGATCGCTTCCCTCATTGGTGTGTTAGAGGCTCCTTCTGTCCCGGCGGCCATGAAAATAGCGACGCCCCTGTCTGAGGATCCCGTTTTGGATGTACGGGTGGCCTTTGCGCTGGCAGCGGGCGCGGCGGGCTCGTCGGAGCTTGCCCCCGTGCTCGTTTTGCTCCGTGGGGACCCGAGCCCCCGGGTGGTTGCCGCTGCCCTGATGGGGCTTGCATCTTTTGACGACCCCTCGACCCTTGCGGTCATTTACGAGAGAGAAAACGTAACGCAGATACGGGAAGAGATCGACCGCATAAACGACGACGCGCGTTTTCAACGGCTTCTGTTGCGACTTCGCGCAAAGGCACGGGGAACAGAGAACCTGGAGGTAGAGCTCGTTCTCACACCGGATATCGGTGGCTTCGTAGCCAAGATTGTCGGACGCGTGAAGGGATCCCCCGATGAGAAGAGCAGGGTCAGGGCAATGACCGTGTTGAAACTCGTCGCTTCCGCTGAGAGCTTTCCGACGCTTCTTGGGTTCATGAAGACAGACCCGTCCCCAAAAGTAAGGATCAAGGCAATGGAGGCGATTGTGCATGTGGGAAGGGAAGATGAGGTGGTCTCGGCGCTCTCCTCCATGCTCGCCGACCCGGCAATGGATGTGAAGATCAAAGCCGCCGAGTTTTTCGGCGATTACGATGGAGCAAAGATTCTCGGGGAGGCTCTCCTTCACTCTATCGATACCCACGACAGGGAGCTGCGGGAGGCGGTCACCTCGTCTCTCTCAAAGATACTGAAGAAGGACCCGGAGAGGGTAACCGAGCTGACACGCATCATACCGGAGTCGAAGACCAGGAAACTCGGGCTGATATGGCTCATGGGGAAAACCCGGAAGAGGGGCTGCCTGAGGTACCTGGTCAACATGCTCGGTGACGGCGATGGGGATGTTCGCGCGGCAGCGGTGGGGGCCCTTTCGAAATTCAACCGGAGGAGGCTGATACGGTATATGGAGAGAATGCTCGCCGATCCTGACGAGCGTGTCCGGGCCGCCGCGGTAAACGCCATATCCAGAACCGCTGATAAATCTGCATTCCCCATCATTTTGAACATGCTCTCCGATGAAGACGGGTTCGTCAGAAAAAGGGCGGCCATGGGGATTGCGAAGCTGGACGTGGCACAGGCCCGGAAGATCTTCGAAGCTTATCTGGCCCGATCACCTGAGTCCAGGCCATTTTACACCGGTTTCCTCTACGGGTTGGGGATATGCTACGACGAGCCTTCGAAGATGGATTCGGAGGCAAAAAAGGTCGTGTTCGAGCTGTGCCCGGAAGAGGAGATGATAAAACTGGCGCGATATGCAAAGGACACCAGGAGGAGACTGCACGGTATCAGGGTGCTGGCGCTGAACCAGAGCGACCAGTTCAGGGAGATAATCA
>WVXK01000114.1:69651-99832 GCA_011773515.1 Deltaproteobacteria bacterium | reverse complement strand
GTGGAGTGAGATTTTACCGATGGATACGTTCTACCGGTTTTTAGAAATTCTCTTTCTCTCCTATTTTGTTGTTTACAACTCCGTGAACCTTTTTTTCGTCGTCTTTTCCTTTTCCGAGGTCAAAAGAAGGGTTGTCGGGAAAGCTTACGAGGACCTCGATATGATCATGGAATCTCCCTTTACCCCCCCGATTTCGATCATCGTGCCTGCATACAACGAGGAGAAAACGATTGTCGAGTCCGTCAGTTCACTCCTCAACCTGAGATTTCCCACCTTCGAGATCATCATCGTAAACGACGGATCCGTTGATGGGACGCTCAGGGTCCTGAGAGAGGCTTTTGAGATGAGGAGGGTCGATATCAACTATACCGAGGGTATCACCACTGCCCCCGTCCTTGGATTTTACGAGTCGAAGAGGCATGTAAAGGACAATATTATCCGCATTGTGCTGATAGACAAGGAAAACGGTGGAAAGGCGGACGCGTTGAATGCCGGTATCAACGGTTCCACCTGCTCCTATTTCGTTTCCATCGATGCAGACTCCGTCGTCGACGAGATCGCCCTCCTCCAGGCATTCCGCGTTCTTCTCACCAATGAGGATATCATCGCAATCGGGGGCCAGGTGGCAATCCTGAACGGGTGTGAAATAGAGGGGGGGAGGATAAAGAGGGTCAGGCTGCCCAAAAGCTGGATCGCCCGATTTCAGATCGTCGAGTATATCCGTTCCTTTACCCTCGGCAGGACAGCGCTTTCCCGGTTGAACTGCCTTTTGATCATTTCCGGCGTGTTCGGTATTTTCAACAAGCACTATGTCGAAAGAGTGGGAGGGTACCTTACCCGGCACCTCACGTCGAAGATAACGAAGGAATTCACGGGCTACGGGAAGGAGACCGTCTGCGAGGACATGGAGATCATCGTGCGCATTCACCGATACCTGAAGGAGAAGAAGCTGAAAAAAAAGATATTCTACGTACCCCATCCGCTCTGCTGGACAGAAGCACCCGAAGACCTCTCGAGCCTCTCAAAGCAGCGAAACAGGTGGCACAGGGGGCTCATGGAGAACGTGCTGTTCCACAAAAAGATGCTCTTCAACCCCGAGTATGGGCGGATAGGACTGTTTGCGTTTCCCTACTATGCCTTTTTTGAGCTGCTCGGTGCGCCGGTGGAGCTCCTGGGATATGCCACGCTGCCCCTCCTTTTCTATTTCGACAAGTTAAACTATACCTACCTCTTTCTCTTTTTTGTTTTTTCCGTGGGATACGGGGTTCTCGTCTCTGTTGCGTCTCTCGTTTTCAGCGCCTGGCCGGAGAGGGGGGGCAAAAAAGAGGAACCCGTCGAGACGCTCATCTCTTTCAACACGGCAGGCGAGATAGCGACGCTTGCCGGTTTTGCGGTAATGGAAAACTTCGGGTACCGCCAGGCAACGGTTTTCTGGAGGGTGAGAGCCACCGTGGACTTCTTCACCGGGAAAAAGGGATGGGAAAAATTTGAAAGGATCGGGTTCCCAAAAGATCGAGGAAAAAGGAGTGAAGATGAAGTTGCTCGCGCGGTGCAATAAGTGGGCGATTTTTTTCATCACCCTCGCCTTCTTTCAGGTTCTCAGCGGTTTCAGTCACGGGGCGTTCATGGACAGGGAGCTTGCGGAAGCCAGAGAGAGGGCGATGGAGAAGGATTTCGAGGGAGCTCTCGATATTTACGAGTTTATCCTGGATGACGACCCGGAAAACATCGAGGCCCTGAGCGGGAGGGCGAAGGTCCTTGCATGGATGGGAAGGTATAAGAGTGCGAGGAGTGCCTACCGGGACGTGCTCAGGCTGGATCCCGGGAGCCTTGAATCGATTACGGGAATTGCCGACACCTATGCATGGGAACTGGATTACGAGAAAGCGATAGGGATCCTGGAGAGGGAGCGGGTGAAAAACCCGGGGAGCAAGGAAGTCCTGATACGGCTTGCACGGTACAACCTGAGGACGGGAAACAGGGATGAAGCGCTGTACTATGCCCGGAAAATTCTCGACGACGATCCCCGCGACAGGGATGCCCTGGAAATAAGGAGGAAAGCTGCCGCTATCTATTCCTACGAGGCATTCTTCGGGTATTCCTACCTCAGCATCAACAACAGTTCCGATGGTCACAACCTCTACGGGGGGACCCGCTACGATTCGGGAAACTCCTATTCTCTCTTCGGCCGGGCCGATTTTCTCGATCGTTTCAACGAAACAGAGGGAAAGATCACCGCCGGGGGGTCTTATCGGCTGAGCGACAGGCTGCAGCTGTCGTCGGAACTCGGCTTTGCGCCCGGTGCGGAGATATTTCCCACAGCATCGGGCCTGGTCGAGCTGGCAACGCCCGCCCTGGCTTCCTGGGTTGTATCCGGGAGCATGCACTACTCCCAATTCGACGGGGCAGACCTCATCGGGTTTTCCATGGCGGGCGAGTATTATCCTTACGGATATGTATCTATTCTGTCCCGGTTTACCCTTTCGAAAATCGAGTTTGACCGCGGCGGAAACTCAACCGATGGCGCTTTTCTCCTGAAAACAACGCTGTTCATGGGAAGCACAGACCGGATTTACGCCTACTTCGTGTATGGAAACGAGGCGCACAGGCCGAACACGATCGACCGGGTTGGTGACATCGATGCAAAGGTCCTCGGATTCGGAGGCACGATATTTTTCACCCGCAGCTGGGGAGTCTCTCCTGCCTTTGAGTATCTTGATAAAAACGAGGACACGCGCTACATGCAGGTGGGCCTGGAAATCCTGCACAGATGGTAAAGATCAGCACAACGGAACATCAGAAGTGCTGTTATTCGATTTGTGGTACTGCGAGCCGTGAAGGGTGAACGGTAATCTGTAATAGGTAAACCTGGAGCTACGAACCGGCGCTGTGATGCTCCCGATTATCAAGGGTGCAGATGGTGCATTTCATACAATCTATCTTGGTGCAGAGAGAGAGCGTAGTGGATATGGTGCGGCTTTTTTCCGAGGTTTTGCCGTGGGTGTAGCAGTAAGAGACCCCGGGTTTTAGCAGGAGCGGTTGCGCGAGGAAAACAACGAGCAGCGCAGCCGGGACTGTTTTCACTATCCCCCGGGAGAGACGCTTTTTCGGGCTGACTTTGCTTCTCGCCTGTTCTATACCGAGCAGGGCGTGCACCCTTTCCCCCACCTGAGAATCGGTGAGTCCCGTGAGCGAAGATTCCGTAATCAGCTGCCCACCTCTTGCCGCTTTCACGATTGCCCCTGCGAGAACGGCTGGATTGACTCCCCGTCGGACGGCAAACTCGTCCGCAGAAAGCTCCGTAAGTGCCCTGAACCGCACCAGCAGATCTTTCCTCGAAGGGAGGATGTAGAGTGCCTTGAGCATCGAACCAACGAGAAGCTTTTTCAGGGGATGTCCCATCTCGAGATGACCAACTTCGTGCATGAGAACGGCATCGTATTCTTCCCGACTCAGAAGTGTTCTCAGGGATTTCGAGACGATTATTTTCTTGTCAACGATTCCGCCGGCCAGGGCGAAGGGCACGTGGGTGTCGACCTCCACGACTTTATACCCGGCGACCCTGTTTCGATCTCCGTCACCGCGCTTTAAGATCTCGGGGAGAAATGGCTTCAGGAAGGGAGGGAAGGCCAGCCCCCGGACCAGATGATAAATGCTCTTGAAAAAACCTGCGGGAATGAAGAGGAAGAATGCGACGGCGGCGATCAGGAAAATGAGGTTGAAGACCGAGGGGACCACGGTCTCCAGGAAGTGGCAGAGGTGAAGTATTATCTGGGAATCGAATATCACGGACAGATAGTGATCGGCCTGAAATACCAGCACCAGGGAAGGGAGCAACAGGAAGACGGCGCTTATCGCAATCGACCTTCTGAACACTTTTTCACATTTTTCCGTGTAACGCGAGGTGTTCACCTTTCCGCTTTTTTTTCTTCGATCAGCTTTTCCAGCAACCTCATTTCTTCGGGGTCTTCGAACACGCTGTCGACAAAAGCTGCCATAGCCTTTTCTCCGTCTATTTCGAGAAGGCCACGGATGACCATGTCGGAAACGATTTCCTTGTACTCCTCCCTATTATATATCGGTTCGAAGATGTAAAACTTGCCCGATTTTTCCCTCTTCAGGATGTTTTTTTCCACGAGGCGGTTCATTACCGTGATTATGGTGGTGTAGGCGATCTTCTTCCTGGAGGAAAAGACCTCGAACACTTCCTTGACCGTTACCCTCCCGTGTTCCCAGAGGAAATCCATGACTTCCTCTTCCAGCTCTCCCAGGATCTGCTGGATCCCCTTTTTTCCCGGCCGGAAGGTAAATTTTATCGATTTTTTCATGGCAACCTCGCATGTACCCGTTTTTACCAGCACAGATTATAATCTACTTAATGTAAAAAGTCAAAGTTTCAAAGAAAAAAAGAAAGATTATCGCTATTGCCCCCGATGGTGAATAATTTTTTGAATTTTCTGTCAAAGAGAAGACATCAAACTAACGAGAATGATCAACCTTTGACATAATGTAGAATGTCCGGTATGATACCGGAAAATACACACGGAGGGTTCGAGCATGAACGGTTCGAGAATTATGGTAATCTCGCTTGTGGCTCTTTTCCTGGCATTGAGCGGGTCGGGATACGCCGGTATGCATGGGGGAAAAAAGGAAGAGGCCCATTCGGAATCGATGAAAGGTGACACGGGTAAGGAGCAGATGATGGAGGGCGCCCATGGTAAGGAGATGAGCGGGCACGGCTCCATGGGGGAAGAGACCTTCAGCGGTCAGGCATTCGGAACGAATCTGAAGGGGAGCATGGTAGACGTGAAGGCTAAAATGGAGAAGATGGGAATGAGTGCTCCTGCCGGCATAACCCATCATTTCGAGCTCACCCCCGAAAAACCCCTCGGGGAAGGGACTTCGGCAAAAGTAATGGTGACCTATCCGGGAGGGAAGACGACGGAGGTTTTGCTCACCACCATGGAAAATCATATCGGAGCCGACCTGAACCTCGACGAAAAGGGGGCCTACCGAATCGAGTGCGTCGTTTTCCGGGGTTCTGAGAAGGAATCCTTTCCCTTTGATTACGAGGTTAAATAGAGGCGAAGTTTTGAAAGCGGCCCGTGAACTCCGGTGATGGGCACCCCCCGCCTCGACCGGCAAAAGGCCCGGGATAGATCTGCAGGATCTAAGGCTCCGGCTCGTTTTGCAGGCTGCCACGCGGGACCGGATTTCCCCTTGAGCGATTGTGCTCTTTTTTACTTTTCCCTTTTGGAAAATTTTATATTATACTAACAAAGATTTGGCTTTTTTTAGGGGGGACCGGTTTGAGCAAGCGGGTTACCTTCTTCATAATCTCGGGTGATGCCGGAAAGGTAAGAAGAGTAACGGTGTCGAAAGTGTTTCTGCGGGCCGTTGGACTGGCTTGCCTTCTCTTTTTTTCCTTCACCTGCTTCATGATATACGACTACAGGACCAGCATCAGCGACCGGCTGGAGCTTGCCAACTTAAGAGAGGTGGCCTCCGAGCAGCAGTTCATGCTCTCCTTTTTCGAGGACAAGTTCCAGAGGCTCGAGGCAGAGGTCTCGCGGCTTCGTGTCATCGACAGCAGGATCAAGGAATTGATCAAGATTCAAAAACCCGGTGAAAAGAGCAAGACCTACATCGGTGGAACAGAAGAGGAGGGCACGAGAGCGTTTTTAAAAGACAGGCAGATCGTCGAGTTGCGCTTCGAAGAACTCGAGAAAGGGGTGCTCGTCAACCTCAAGAACCTTCAGGACATAAGGGGCATGCTCGAGTTAAGGCTCGAGGTGCTCGAGTCTCTCCCGTCTGTCTGGCCTCTTCGGGGTGTGGTATCCTCGGGATTCGGAGTCAGGATGTCGCCCTTCACCAAGCGAACGGTGTTCCACAGGGGCCTCGATATCATGGCCCCGGCAGGTTTGGAGGTCCGGGCCGCCGGATCGGGGAAGGTCATTCGATGCGGGTATGACCCCGATTTCGGAAACGTCATCAGGGTGGATCACGGGTATGGATTCAAGACCATATACGCCCACCTCTCTGAAATACTGGTCAAACCCGGAGAGGTTGTCGGCAAGGGGAAGGTTCTGGGAAGGGTCGGTTCTTCGGGAAAAAGTACGGGCCCTCATCTTCACTTCGAGATACGGGTAAACGGGGTTCCCATAAACCCCATCCGGTATCTCGGATAGTCAGTTTGTCTCCAGGTGAAGTACAATAGAGTCCGGGGAAAAAAATCAGAACAGAGGGGCGTTTGATGTTTGAGTGGGTGTTAAGGAAGTTTGTCGGCACGAGAAACGAGAGGGAACTGAAAAGGATTGCTCCCCTGGTTGAAAGGACGAACTCTCTCGAACCGGATGTGAAAAAACTGTCCGATAGCCAGCTTGCGGCGAAAACCGCCGCGTTCAGAGAGAGGATAGAAAGGGGAGAAACTTTGGACTCCCTCCTTCCCGAGACCTTCGCCGTTGTCAGGGAAGTATCCATGAGGGTGCTGGGAATGCGCCACTTCGATGTGCAGCTGATCGGCGGCGTGGTCCTCCATGAGGGAAAGATAGCGGAAATGAAGACGGGCGAGGGAAAAACCCTCGCCGCCACCCTCCCCGTGTACCTCAATGCGTTGACGGGCGATGGGGTGCACATCGTAACGGTCAACGACTATCTGGCAAGGAGGGACGCCGAGTGGATGGGACCCATTTACCGGTTCCTCGGTCTCGAGGTGGGGGCTATTTTTCACGGGCTGGACGACGCGGAGAGGAAGGCCGCCTACGGCGCCGATGTTGCTTACGGCACCAACAACGAGTTCGGGTTCGATTATCTGCGGGACAACATGAAGTTTTCCCTCGATGATATGGCTCAGCGAAAGCTCAACTTTGCGATTGTCGATGAGGTTGACTCCATACTCATCGACGAGGCGAGGACACCCCTGATAATATCCGGGCCTTCAGAAGAGTCAACGGACAAGTACTACCGGTCGAACTCCGTGATACCGGGCCTGAAAAAGGAAAGGGATTATACCGTCGACGAGAAGTCAAGAACCGTGGTCCTCACCGAGGATGGGATGCCCAGGCTGGAAAGGCTCATCGGGGTTGACAATCTCTACGACCCGAACAATATAGAGTGGCTGCATGCCGCGAACCAGGCGCTCAAAGCCCATGCGCTGTTCAAAAAAGACGTGGACTACGTGGTAAAGGAGGGGGAGGTTCTCATCGTCGACGAATTCACGGGCAGGCTCATGCCCGGGAGGCGCTACAGTGACGGACTCCACCAGGCGCTCGAGGCAAAAGAGGGGGTGAAGATCGAAAGCGAAAATCAGACCCTGGCCACGATAACTTTCCAGAACTACTTCAGGATGTATGACAAGCTCTCGGGGATGACGGGAACGGCTGACACGGAAGCTGTCGAGTTCAAGGAGATCTACGACCTCGAGGTTATCGTCGTTCCCACGAACAGGCCGATGGTTCGGCTGGATAACCCGGATCAGGTCTACAGGACGGAGAAGGAAAAGTTCAATGCCGTAATCGATGAGATCAAGGAGCTCAACAGGGCCGGGCGCCCTGCCCTGGTGGGAACGATATCCATAGAAAAGTCGGAACTGTTGAGCAAGATGCTCAAAAGAGAGGGCATTTCGCACAACGTGCTGAACGCGAAGCATCACGAGAAAGAGGCCCAGATCATAGCGGAGGCCGGACATCAGGAGAAGGTGACGATTGCCACGAATATGGCGGGACGGGGAGTCGATATCGTTCTCGGAGAGGGTGTGGTGGGACGTGGAGGGCTCCACATCATCGGAACGGAGCGGCACGAGAGCAGGAGGATAGACAATCAGCTGCGGGGAAGGTCAGGCAGGCAGGGGGACCCGGGCTCGAGCCGGTTCTACATGTCTCTCGAGGACGACCTGCTCAGGATATTCGGGTCAGAAAAGGTATCCTATCTCATGGAGAAGCTGGGAATGGAGGAAGGGCAGCCCATCGAGCACAATATGGTTACCAGGGCAATAGAAAATGCCCAGAGCAAGGTGGAAGCCCATAACTTCGAGATACGGAAACACCTCCTGGAATATGACGACGTCATGAATCAGCAGAGGACGATTATCTATGACATGCGCAAGGATATTATGGAGGGCGAGGAACTCCGGGAAACGGTCATGGAGATGCTGGATGAGGTGAACTGGGAACTCTTGGAGACGTTTACCGATGAAAAGCTCTACCCGGAACAGTGGGATTTAAGTGGTCTTTCCGACAACTATTTTTCCACATTCGGTGTGAGGCCGGCTCTCGATGGGGTCGTTGAGGGGAAGCGGTCCCGCGAGGATATTTTTGCGTTGATCAGGGATCAGGCGGTCATGACGTACGAGGAACGCGAGGCGATGTACGGCTTGGAGGTGATGAGATACCTCGAGAGGGTCATGGTTCTCAGCACCCTGGACGCGCTGTGGAAAGACCATCTCCTGGGGATGGACCATCTCAAGGAGGGAATCGGGCTTCGCGGATACGGACAGCTCGATCCCCGGAAGGAGTACGCTCGGGAAGGCTTCGAGATGTTCTCGGATCTGGTTATACGGATAAAGGAAGAGAGCCTCAAGAAGCTGTTCCACGTCCGGATCCAGACAGAGGAGGATGTCTCGAGCATATCCCTATCAGGGCCCAAAAAGATGGTTATGAGCAGGGGCGAGGCGGGGGTTGCCAGGACGGTCAAGAGAGAGGGGAAGAAAGTGGGGAGAAACGATCCCTGCCCCTGCGGGAGCGGGAAGAAATACAAGAAGTGCTGCGGGAGCAGCTGATGGGGGGTTCTGCACAGGCCTGCGTTCCCGGCTTCAAGGCCGCGTCGGTCTCCTGCGGATTGAGGAAAGACGGTGGGGAGGATCTCGCCATCTTCCTTTCCCAGCTTCCTGCCGTCTCGAGCGTGGTGTTTACGAAAAACCGGGTGCGGGCCGCTCCCATCATCTGGGCGGAAACACGGGCGAGCCTGAGGGACCTGCAGGGTGTGCTGGTAAACTCCGGCAATGCCAACGCCTGCACGGGAGACGCGGGGGTATCGGCAGTGGGTGAAATTGCCCGGGAAGTTTCCCGGCGGTTGAGCCTTCCCGAGGGGAAGATCCTCATTTCTTCAACGGGCGTCATCGGCGTACCCCTTCCCCGGGGGAGGATCATCGGGAAACTTCGAAACCTCTGCGCGGCCCTTTCCAGCTCCGGTTTCAGCGGTGCTGCAAAAGCCATGATGACGACCGACAGGTACGAAAAGATATGCCGCCAGACCTTCAGGGCGGGGGGCAAGACCATAACGATCTGCGGCGTCGCAAAAGGCGCGGGGATGATATCCCCCGGCATGGGAACCTTGCTGGCGTACCTTTTCACCGACTGCCGCCTTCCCCAGCGCAAACTCGACTCCATATTCAGGAGAGCGGTGGATAAAACCTTCAACAGGATCATCGTCGATGGTGATATGAGCACCAATGACACCGCTGCCGTTTTCGCAAACGGCGCGACACTCGCCAGGCCCTTAAAGGAGGTCGAACTGGACAGGTTCGAGAGGAAAATGGCAACGGTGATGAGCGAACTCGCCCTGAAGATAGTTGCTGATGGGGAGGGTGCCACGAGAACGGTAAAGATCGATGTCAGGGGCGCGGGTTCCAGGGGGAATGCGGAAAAGGTCGCGCGGGCCGTGGGCACGTCCCTCCTCGTGAAGACGGCTATATTCGGGGCAGACCTCAACTGGGGCAGGATCGTTGCCGCTGCCGGGAGGGCCGGGGTTCGGATCGACCCCCGTGGGATCGTTGTGCACATCGGAGGGGTGAGGGTGTTCGGGCCGGGAATGGAACGGGTTAGCGGGGGCATCAGGAAAGCGCGGGAAAAGGTGAAAAAAGATTCCTATGACATTACCCTGGACCTCGGCGGGGGGAAGGGTGACTATTTCGTCATAACCTCGGATCTGACCTACGACTATGTGAGGTTAAACAGCGAATACACGACCTGAACACAGGCCGGGGGGGATACGCGGACAAGGCGGGGCCGTTCCCCTGGAGGGATTTTCGGCCGGTTTTTTTAGGTTTTTACTTGATTTTTTGAATGCTTAAGGTTTTAATTTAAAAGTTTGAGCGTTAAATACTCACGGTCCGGACCGGGAAACCCGGTGGCTCGCCTTTCTGCGAGCTCGTTTTCCCGAGGGTGATGGAGCCGGAGGAAAAACCGAAAAGGAGGCTACATTTATGCAGGAGAAGACTCAACCGAAAATTACCATGAAGCAGCTCCTCGAGGCCGGTGTCCACTTCGGGCATCAGACGAGGAGGTGGAATCCGAAGATGGAATCTTTTATCTTCACCGCGAGAAACGGCATTCACATCATCGACC
The DNA here is from genome assembly GCA_011773515.1 of Deltaproteobacteria bacterium. NCBI lineage: Bacteria > Pseudomonadati > Myxococcota > Myxococcia > Deltaproteobacteria bacterium. The sequence goes on along the minus strand of WVXK01000114.1, from coordinate 89,489 downwards.
TCCAACAGACGGTGAAGATGTTCGACGCTGCCTATGAATACATCCGGGACATTACGGCACAGGGGAAAACGGTGCTGTTCGTCGGTACGAAGAAGCAGGCCCAGGAGTCGGTCAAGGAAGAGGCAGAGCGGTGCGGAATGCCCTACGTCCATCAGCGCTGGCTGGGGGGTATGCTCACGAACTTTCAAACGATCAAGGGATCCATCGAGATGCTCGACCGGCTGGAAGAAATGGAAGAAGATGGGACTTTTGAGAAGCTGACGAAAAAGGAAGTTCTGGGGCACAGAAAGAAAAGGGATAAGCTCCTGAAGGTTCTCGGGGGTGTGCGGAGCATGAAAAGGCCTCCCGATGCTTTTTTCGTTGTCGACCCGCTCAGGGAGGAAATTGCCGTCAGGGAAGCCCGGAAACTGGAGATCCCCGTTGCAGCCATCGTCGACACGAATTGTGATCCCGATATGATCGACATCATCATTCCGGGAAATGACGACGCGATAAGGGCGATAAAGCTTTTTTTGAGGGTGGTTGCCGATGCGGTTATCGAGGGAAGGGCGGAGTACGAGGCTCAGCAGGCGGGACTTGCCGCAGAGGAGGATGTTGAGGAACCTACAATTTCCCTCATAGACACCGAAGGGGAAGATGAAGGCGAGCCAGGCGAAGGGAGAGAAGGAGTGGCGCTCGAGGCGGATGACACGGGGGCGACGGTTGAAGTTGCGGCTGAAGAAGAAAAGGCCGGGCAGGCTGAAATAGAGGAGCCCGATGGCAGTCCGGCTGCGGAATCCGAAAAAAGCGAATAGAGACAACACAGCATAGGGAGGTTTTTACCATGTCGATTACCCCACACATGATAAAGGAGTTGCGCGAGAAGACGGGAGCGGGAATTATGGATTGCAAGGAGGCGCTCGTCGAGGCAGAGGGGGACGCCGAAAAGGCACTGGACCACTTGAGGAAGAAGGGGCTGGCCCACGCAGCGAAGAAGGCCTCGAGGGTTGCCAGCGAGGGCCTCGTAGAGTCGTACATACATGGGGGAGGAAAAATCGGTGTGCTCGTGGAAGTTAACTGCGAAACCGATTTCGTGGCGAAAACAGAAGAGTTCCGGGAACTTGCCAGAAATATATGCATGCAGGTTGCGGCATCGAACCCCCAGTGCGTGTCGATCGAGGATGTTCCCGAGGCCGTGATACAGAAGGAGAGGGAGATATACCGGGAGCAGGCACTGGATTCGGGGAAACCCCAGAAGGTAATCGAGAAGATCGTCGAGGGGAAGCTCGGCAAGTTCTACGAGGAAGCGTGCCTCCTCGAACAGGATTACATCAGGGATCCCGAAAAGAAGGTCAGGGATGTGGTGGCAGACGCTGTTGCCAAGTTCGGGGAAAACATCGTGGTCAGGAGGTTTGAGCGCTTTGTCCTCGGTGATGGGACAAAGCAGGCATAAAAGTTTGGCCGGCCGGTCATCGGAAGGAGGTTAGACGAAAAAGGCGATGGGATTTCCGTACAAGAGAATCCTGCTGAAGCTGAGTGGAGAGGCCCTCATGGGCAAGCTCGATTCCGGCATCGACTCCGATGTCCTCGGATTGGTGGCAAATGAAGTCAAGGCGGTCATAGAGCTCGGAATACAGGTCGCGCTCGTGGTGGGGGGTGGAAATATCCTCAGAGGTACGGTTACGGCCCAGGATTACGGCATCGACAGGACGAGTGCCGATTATATGGGTATGCTCGCAACGGTGATCAACAGCATCGCCCTCCAGGAAGTGCTCGAATCCAAGGGTGTTCACACGAGGGTCCAGTCTGCCATCGAACTCAGGCAGATTGCCGAGCCCTACATCAGGAGGAGGGCAATCAGACATCTCGAGAAGGGCAGGGTCGTCATATTTGCGGCAGGTACCGGCAACCCTTATTTCACCACCGACACGGCGGCAGCGCTCAGGGCGATGGAGATCAGCGCCGATGCGATATTCAAGGCTACAAAGGTTGACGGTGTGTACGATGCAGACCCCAATGAGTACCCCGATGCAAAGCGGTACGAGAAGCTGACCTACTTCGACGTTCTGAGCAAAAGCCTGAAGGTCATGGATTCCACCGCCATCTCCCTCTGCATGGACAACAAACTTCCCGTGGTCGTCTTCAATCTCATGGAGAACGGAAACATTCTCCGGGCCGTCAGGGGGGAGAAAATCGGGACGATAGTCAGGGAGTAGAGAAATGGACTGGAAAGACGAGATGAACCGGAAAATGGGAAAAAGGATCGAAGTTTTCCAAAAGGAGCTCGGGAAGGTCAGGACCGGCAGAGCATCTCTTGCGATACTCGATGGAATTAAAGTTTCCTATTACGGGGAGCAGACTCCGCTGAACCAGGTGGCGACACTCACCGTGCCGGAAAGCAGGCTGATAGTAGTTCAGCCCTGGGATGCCCAGATGATACCGGTGATCGAAAAGGCGATCACGTCGAGCAACCTGGGTCTCAACCCGGTGAATGACGGCAAGATAATCCGGATCCAGATTCCCGTGCTTACCGAGGAGAGAAGGATCGATCTGGTTAAGACGGTGAAGAAGATGACGGAAGAGGCGCGGGTTGCCATCAGGAACATCAGGCGGGAATACATGGAAGTTGTCAAGAGCATGGAAAAGAACAAGGAGATTTCCGAGGACGACCTCAAGCGGAGCCAGGAGGAGATTCAGAAAGATACGGACAGAAACATCCGCGACATAGAAGAAATTTTCAAGGGTAAAGAGAAGGAGATACGCGAAATATAGATATCTTTCTCCGGGATCTTCGGAGACGGGGGCTTTTGACCTGCACGGGGAAAGCCCTCTGTTTTTTTAGGGGGCGATGAGATGATGACTCTGCTGCAAGTGCCCAGGCACGTGGCGGTAATCATGGATGGCAACGGTCGATGGGCGGAAATGAAAAAAATGCCCCGCGTATTCGGCCACAGGGCGGGCATGAAGTCGGTGAGAAGGGCTGTTGAGTATGCCCATCAGAATAAAATTCAATACCTCACCCTCTTCGCCTTTTCCATGGAAAACTGGGGGAGACCCAGGGATGAAGTGGATGCTCTCATGAACCTGTTGAAGGAGTATATCGACAGGGAGCTGTCTGAGATGGTCTCAAAAGGGATAAGGCTCAACGTTATCGGCAACCGGGATATGATCCCCGGCCACGTACAGGAGAGAATCGACTACGCCCTCGCAGAAACCGGGGAAAACGACGGCCTCGTCCTCACCCTTGCCCTTTCCTACTCCGGAAGGGACGAGATCGTAAGGGCGGTTCAAAAAATTTTGGACGAGGGGAGGCACGAAAAAGGGGCAGAGCTTCTGGACGAAAATGAATTCGGACGCTTTCTCGACACGTCCGGAATTCCCGATCCCGATCTCCTCATAAGGACCAGCGGGGAGATCAGGATCAGCAATTTCATGCTCTGGCAACTTGCCTACACGGAGATCTATATCACCGATAAGCTGTGGCCTCAATTCACGAAAAAGGACTTTGACCGTGCCATACGGGAATTTTCAAGGAGGAAAAGACGATTCGGATTGACACGCGAACAGGTCGATGCGTCTCCGTGATGCCATGCTCCTGAAGAGAATCGCGACAGCAAGCATCCTGATTCCCCTCGCGGCGGGAGCGGTATACTATCTGCCGCACAGGGCGTTTGTCCTGTTCCTGGTTCTCGTGGCATTTCTCTGCAGCATGGAGTTTTCCTCCATGTTCTTCGTAAAAGGCCCGATATCACTCATAGCGTTCCCCCTTACCGTGGCGGGATCCGTTTTCTTTGGCTGCGCAAACAACGGCGAAAACCTGGCTATGCCCGTTCTCGCCGGCTTGATTATCTTCTCTTTTCTATCCCTTTTTACCACGGATGAACCGGGAAAAAGACTCAGGTTCTTATCTGTCAGCATGTTCGGTTTCATGTACATTTATTTCTTCATCCCTTTTTTCAGCCTTCTCAGGGAACTCCCCCGGGGGTATCACCTCATATTCTTCATCGCCGTGACCGTTTACATCGGGGACACGGCGGCCTACTTTGTGGGGACCAGGTTCGGCAAGGTCAAGCTGGCGCCTTCCGTCTCACCGGGAAAGACCGTGGAGGGGGCCGTGGCGAGCACGCTATTTGGCACTTTGGCGGGGTTCCTCTACCTGCGCTTTTTTTACCGGCTGGACACACTTCTGCCCCACATACTGCTTCCCCTTATCGTTTCCACCGTCGGGCAGATCGGTGACTTGATCGAATCGCTCCTCAAGCGCGCGGCGGGGGTAAAGGATTCGGGAAACATCTTGCCCGGGCACGGCGGGGTTCTCGACAGGATCGACAGCATGCTGCTGAACGGGTTTGTCCTATTTTTCTTCTTGAAAGGGGTTTGAGAGAAAGGTGAAACGGGTAGCAATCCAGGGGTCAACGGGAAGCATCGGGATCTCCACCCTCGATGTCATTGCGCAAAACAGGGACCGCTTCGATGTCTACTCCCTCATCGCCGGGGGAAACATTTCGCTTCTCGCTGACCAGGCGCGAAGCTTCAACCCTGCCGTGGTGAGCGTAAAGGGAGAGCGGGAAGCGAGGGGCCTGAAGGAAATGCTCGGAGAAGGCCCTCCGGCAATTGTCTGGGGCGAGAATGGCATAGAAAGGGCATCCCTCTCCGGCGGGGTGGACATTGTCGTGGCCGGCGCGACGGGGATCATCTGCCTGGAGTCGATAGCGAAGGCAGCCGGGATGGGGAAGAGGATAGCCCTGGCAAACAAGGAGCTTCTCGTGGCCGGAGGAAACATCATCATGCAGGAGGCGGCACGGTCGGGGGCGGAAGTCATACCGGTCGACAGCGAGCACTCTGCAATTTTTCAGGCCCTTTCCGGTCACCGGAAGGAGTTTGTGAAGCGGCTGATACTCTGCGCTTCGGGCGGGCCGTTCTTTTTTGACCGGGAAAAGGATCTATCGTCGGTGACCGTCGATGAGGCACTCGATCATCCCGTCTGGCGGATGGGGTCCAAGATCAGCGTCGATTCGGCAACGGCGATGAACAAGGGATATGAAATAATCGAGGCGATGCACCTGTTTGGCATTTCTCCCGACAGGATCGAAGTCATCATTCACCCCCAATCGATTGTTCACTCGATGGTTGAGTTCTCCGATGGTTCCATAATTGCCCAGCTCGGCGTGCCCGACATGAGGATACCGATAGGGTATGCCCTGGCATACCCTGAACGGCTAGAACTCGACCTGTCGGTGAACATATGGGAATCCATGAACGATTTGAGTTTTTACCGCCCCGACCTCGAAAGGTTCCCCTCCCTTGCGCTCGCTATCCACGTGGCCAAAAAGGGCGGAATCCTGCCTGCCGTCATGAGCACGGCAAATGACGTGGCCGTGGAGCACTTCGTCGAAGGGAGGATCAAGTTTACCCACATTTACCGCGTCACGGAGCGGGTCGTTTCAGCTTTCGAGCGGGCCGCCGAAACGGAATCTGCTGACACCATATCAAACATTAGAGAAACGATTGCACGCGCGAAAGACCTAGCTGTTACAATATTAAAAGAAGAAGAGAGGAAAAACTGAAGATTGGTTTACATCTTTTCCTTTATAGTCGTTCTCGGCATCCTGATATTTGTTCATGAATTCGGCCATTTCATTGTGGCAAGAAAGCTCGGCATCGGTGTTCTGAAATTCTCTCTCGGTTTTGGACCGAAGCTTTTCGGGTTCGAAAGAGGGGGTACCGAGTATCTCGTTTCTGCCGTTCCTCTGGGGGGATACGTCAAGCTTCTCGGCGAATCTCCCGATGAGCCGATAGCCCCGGAGGATGTGTCCCGGTCTTTCTCCCACAGCCCTTCCGGCACCAAGCTCATGGTGGTTGCGGCCGGCCCTCTGTTCAATATCGTATTCTCTGCCTTCGTCTTCTGGATAGTCTTCATGACCGGCGTTCCTGTCCTGAAGCCGATTATCGGCGATGTGGTGAAGGATTCGCCGGCTTTCCACGCCGGTGTCGAAAAAGATGACGTCATCGTTTCGATCAACGAGAGGCCCATGAACAGGTGGGAGGATATCGCTGGAGTGATCAAGGAGTTCGGGGCGGAGAATCCCCTCAGGGTCGTCATCAACCGGGGCAGCAGGAATGTGAACCTGGTTTTGCGGGCCGAGGAGAGGGAGGTAAAGAACATATTCGGGGAGCCGGTGAGAGAACCGAAAATAGGAATAATAGCCAAAGGTGATTATTTCATAAAGCATTACAATCCCTTTTCCGCCCTCTTTCTCGGTATCAAGGAAACGGGGAGGATGGTCTACCTCACCGTTGTAACCATCGTGAAGCTGATAGAAAGGGTAATCCCCGCGGACACGCTCGGCGGCCCCATCCTCATAGCGCAGATCGCCGGAGATCAGGCCAAGCAGGGAATGGCTCCCTTTTTCTATTTCCTGGCGTTACTTTCCGTCAACCTGGGCATTCTCAACCTTCTCCCGATTCCGATTCTCGACGGCGGGCACATTCTGATTTTTTCGCTCGAGGCGATTACGGGAAAAACCTTGAGCATGAAGGTAAAGGGTATCGTACAGCAGATAGGGCTCGTGATCATAATCACCCTCACCATTCTTGTTTTTTACAACGATATAGCGAGAATTCTTACGAAATGAGCGGTGACCTGCTTCGTAAAGGTCTCTATCTCGGCATCGAGCCAACAGACCCTCCCGGCAGCATCGCTCTGGGAATTGATGGCCGTGTTCTGTCTTTTCGATCTCAGCCCCGGGAAAGACAATTTTCCGAGGTTTTCCTTCCCCTCCTCGATGAGATGCTTAACGAGGCAGAAAGCGGTAGGTCGGATATCCGGGGGGTGGTCATCTGCTCCGGACCGGGCTCTTTCACGGGTATCCGCGTGGGATTTTCCTTCGCCTTCGGGATCGCTCAGGCAATGAATGTCAGAATTTTTCCCGTGCCGACACTCGATGTCATGGCCTATCGGGCGCCCGCCGGGTATGACCTTGTCGTTCCCGCTCTCGATGCGAGGAAGGGGGAGGTTTACACGGCTCTGTACCGCAGGGAGGAGCAGGGTATATCCCGGCTGAGCGATTATATTTCAATTACTCCCGAAAATCTGGTATATAAAACTGTATCCCAGAACAGCTTTGTCTACGGGCCGGGGTACGTTCGTTACAGAGGGGTATTCAATCGGGGGGGTATCGGTCCATATCCCGGAGAGGAAGACACAGCCGATGCCCTGAGCGCAAGGGCGCTTCTGGAGTATTTTTACTCCGCCGATTCTATTGCGGGGCTCGGTCCCGAAGATGCCCAGCCCATTTACGTCCGGCCATCGGAGGCAGAGCTGAAATATAGCAGGAGGGAAAAATGACGGTAAGGGATCAAAGTATCATCGAAATTCTCGCTAGGAAAGATGGTGATTTCAAAAAGCTCGTCGATGAGCACCGGGAACTTGACAGAAAAATTCAGGAACTCGACACGAGAGTCTACCTTCTGCCCGAAGAGGAGGTGGAACGAAAGAAGCTGAGCAAGATCAAGCTCTCGAAAAAGGATAAAATCGCCAAGATCGTATCTGATTACAAGAAAAAGCTCAGTTAAGTGTATAATTATTAGTTCAAACCGACAAACGGAGAGAAATGCATGAGGAGCCGTAAAATCAAGGAGGGTCTCGAGCGGATGCCCACCAGGGCGCTCATCTGTTCCACGGGAGTTCCCCGGAACGAGATGAACAAGCCATTTGTCGGCGTCGCTTCTTCCTTTACAGACCTGATTCCCGGTCACGTGGGCATGAGGACCCTGGAAAGGCATATCGAAAACGGTGTGTGGGCGGGAGGTGGTGTGCCCTTTATCTTCGGCATTCCGGGAATCTGTGACGGAATTGCCATGGGGCACGTGGGAATGCACTACTCACTGCCCTCGAGGGAGCTCATAGCGGATATGGTCGAGACCATCACGGAAGCCCACGCGCTCGATGCGCTGGTCCTCCTTACCAACTGCGACAAGATCACGCCGGGCATGCTCATGGCTGCGGCGAGGCTGAACATCCCCTCCGTCGTCATCACGGCGGGTCCCATGCTGACAGGGAGGATGGGGGAGAGGAGATTGTCCCTGGTTTCGGATACGTTCGAGGCGATAGGCAGGTACAAGGCGGGCGAGATACAGGATGACGAACTTCACTATCTCGAGGGGGAAGCGTGCCCCGGGGAGGGTTCCTGCCAGGGGCTCTACACGGCGAATACCATGTCGTGCCTGACCGAGGCGATGGGCATGTCTCTCCCGGGGTGTGCCTCGGCTCTCGCAGGGATGGCAAAGAAGAAACAGATTGCTTTCGAAACGGGAAGGGCGATCATGCGGCTCGTCAACGAAGGGCTGCGGCCGCGGGACATCATCACAAAAGAGGCGCTGGAGAATGCTATTCGGGTGGATATGGCCCTTGGCGGGTCCACCAACAGCGTCCTCCATCTCCTGGCCATCGCGAACGAGGCCGGTGTTGACATTCCACTCGACACGTTCGACAGGCTTTCGAGGGAGACGCCGCAGCTTGCCAGTGTCAGCCCGGCGGGCGTGCATTTCATGGAGGATATCGAGTTTGCGGGAGGGATCCCTGCCGTTTTGTTGCGCCTCTTGCCGCTCGTCAAGCCCAGCAAGACCGTCGGCGACATCGACATCGTCGATGTGGCGAAGAGCGCGAAAGTATACTCGGACGAGGTGATACGGCCTCTTGACAACCCCATACGGAGTGAAGGGGGCATTGCGGTGCTCTGGGGCAACCTTGCACCGGATGGCGCCGTTGTCAAGCAGTCGGGTGTCGACGAAAAGGTGTTTACCTTTACCGGCAGGGCCATATGCTTCGATTCCGAGGACGAGGCAATCGAGAAGATCCTGGCGGGCGAAATTCCAGAGAACTCGGTCGTGGTGATCCGGTACGAGGGCCCGAGAGGGGGGCCGGGTATGCGGGAGATGCTGGGCCCCACATCGGCGCTGATCGGCATGGGGCTTGGCGAGAAGGTTGCCCTGCTCACGGATGGAAGGTTCTCGGGGGGTACGAGAGGCCCCTGCATCGGCCACATCTCCCCTGAGGCAATGGAAGGTGGTCCTATTGCCGTTGTCCGTGACGGGGATGAGATTACCATGGACATAAAGGCGAGAAAACTGGAGGTCAGGGTCTCGGACGAGGAGCTGTCGGTGCGGCTCAAGAGTTTCAACCCGCCCCCGCCAAAGGTAAAGAAGGGGTATCTCGCCCGGTACGCAAAAGTCGTGAAGTCGGCAAACACCGGCGCGATCTGTAATGAATTCATCGAGTAAGAATGGAGGAGAAAGTGAGATTAACTGGGGCTGAAATTTTTGTCAGAACGCTCATCGATATGGGGGTGGACACCATCTTCGGGTATCCCGGCGGTGCGGTCATCAATATCTACGACACCCTCTTCAACAACACGTCGATACGGCACTACCTGGTCAGGCACGAGCAGGCCGCCGTTCACGCTGCCGACGGGTATGCGAGAATAGCGGGAAAGCCCGGTGTATGTCTCGTTACGTCTGGCCCCGGTGCCACGAACACCGTTACCGGGATGGCCACGGCTTACATGGATTCGATCCCTCTCGTGGTATTTACCGGCCAGGTGCCCACGCTCCTTATCGGGAACGATGCCTTCCAGGAAGCAGACATCGTGGGAATCTCGAGACCCTGCACGAAATACAACTACCTGGTCAAGGACGTGAATGACCTGGCAAGGATAATCAAGGAGGCCTTTCACATCGCATCGAGCGGGCGCCCGGGGCCCGTTCTCGTCGACCTTCCGAAGGATGTGCTGACTGCGTCAACTGAATACGTCTTCCCCAAGGAGCTCAAGCTTCGCGGTTACAACCCGAACTACAAGGGCCACCCGAAACAGATAGAGAAAGCGGTGGACCTGGTGTTCAACTCACGGAGGCCGATCATATACGCGGGCGGCGGGGTGATACTCGGCGATGGCGCTAAATACCTGACCGAGCTGGCCGACCTTCTCGGTGTGCCGGTAGCGCTGACCCTCATGGGCCTTGGCGGCTATCCCGCCTCGGGAGAGAACTTCCTGGGCATGCTGGGTATGCACGGAACCTATGCGGCAAACATGACGATCACGAACAGCGACCTCATCATCGCCATCGGAGCCCGGTTCGACGACAGGGTGACGGGGAAAGTAGACGAGTTTGCACCCCTTGCGAAGATAATTCACATCGATATCGACCCCACATCGATCAAAAAGAACGTTCACGTCGACATACCCATCGTCGGGGACGTGAAGGACTGCCTGAAAAAGATGATCAATATCGTGAAGGGCAAAAAGGAAGTGAAGGAGTACAGGCGCAAAATACGGCCCTGGAAGAGCCAGGTCGAAAAGTGGGACGCCGACCACCCCCTGAAGTACAAGGAGAGCAAGTCCCAGATCAAACCGCAATATGTGGTGGAGCTGATATACGAGAAGACTGCAGGAAAAGCGATCATTACGACGGAGGTCGGGCAGAACCAGATGTGGGCGGCCCAATTCTACAGATTCGACAAGCCGAGGACCTTTTTGACCTCGGGCGGCCTGGGTACGATGGGCTACGGTTTCCCTGCGGCTATCGGTGCCCAGGTGGCCAAACCCGACATGCTCGTCATTGATATCGCGGGAGATGGCTCGATTCAGATGAACATCCAGGAGCTCGCCACGGCCGTGCAGTATAAGCTGCCGGTCAAGATTGCCATTCTCAACAACGGAAGCCTCGGCATGGTGAGGCAGTGGCAGGAACTGTTCTTCGATGGGAAGTACTCCCAGACATGCCTGCCATCCTATCCGAATTTCGTCAAGATCGCAGAGGCGTACGGCGCCCTCGGCCTGCGTGCAACGAAACCGTCCCAGGTAGAGGATGTGGTGGAAAAGGCCATAAAGCATCCCGGCCCCGTGGTCATGGATTTCGTCGTCGACCCCCAGGAAATGGTCTACCCCATGGTTCCGGCGGGGGCTCCTATCTCAAAGATGCTTCTCGTGTAGGGTCACAAGGGAGGATTTCATGAAACACACAATATCTGTTCTCGTGGAGAACGAATTCGGGGTCTTGGCGAGGGTTGCGACTCTGTTCAGCGGGAGGGGGTTCAACATCGAGAGCCTGTGCGTCGCTGAAACGATGGACCCAACGGCATCGAGGATAACCCTGGTAACCAGCGGAAACGAGCAGATTATCGAGCAGATACTCAAGCAGCTGAACAAGCTCGTGTGCGTGATAAAAGTCGTAGACATGACGATGGGCGACTTCGTGGACAGGGAACTGATTCTCGTGAAAGTCGCTGCCCAGGAGAGCACGAAGGCCGAGATCCTGCGGCTCGTGGACATCTTCAGAGGGAAGATCGTGGACGTGAGCCCGAACACATACACAATAGAGGCAACGGGTGACGACGGAAAGATAAACGCAATTATCGAAATGCTCCGGCCCCTCGGCATAGAGGAGATCGCGAGGACAGGGAAGGTTGCCATGTCAAGAGGAGCTCTCACGTTGAAGGAGTCGAAAAAAATACGTCAGGGGGTGGAAAATGGAGGTCTACTACGATCGTGACGCAAAGCCCGAAGTCCTCAAGGGGAAAAAGATAGCCATTATCGGGTATGGGAGCCAGGGTCACGCTCATGCCAATAATTTGAGAGACAGTGGACATGACGTCCTTGTGGGTGAAAAGAAGGGCGCCCCGGTCTGGATGAAGGCCGAGGATGCGGGTTTCAAGGTTTTCGATGCCGCCGAGGCAGCATCCCAGGGGGACATCGTCATGCTCCTGGTTCCCGACGAGCTGATGGGAGACCTCTACAGGGAGGAGGTAGCGGGGAACCTCAAGGAGGGCGCGTATCTGGGTTTTGCCCACGGTTTCAACATCCACTTCAAGGAGATCGTTCCGTCGGAAAATACCAACGTCTTCATGGTGGCACCGAAGGGGCCGGGCCACCTCGTTCGTCACCAGTACAAGCTGAAACAGGGTGTGCCGACTCTTATCGCGGTGCATCAGGATCCCTCCGGGGATACCAAGGACATCGCCCTTGCATACGCCTGCGGAATCGGTTCCGGAAGTGCAGGGATCATTGAAACGTCGTTTCGGGAAGAAACGGAAACCGATCTTTTCGGGGAGCAGGTGGTCCTCTGCGGCGGGATAACGGCCCTCGTGCAGACGGCCTTTGACGTGCTCGTCGATGCGGGTTATTCTCCCGAGATGGCATACTTCGAGTGCATGCACGAGCTGAAACTGATAGTCGACCTGCTCTACGAGGGCGGCATAACGAACATGCGCTACTCCGTGAGCAATACCGCGCAGTATGGTGACCTGACGAGGGGACCGAGAGTAATCGGTGACCGGGTGAAGGAAGAGATGGTGAGGATACTCGGTGAGGTCCAGAGCGGTGCCTTCGCAAAGGAATGGATAAGCGAAAACCGGGCGGGAAAACCGGTATTCAACGCGCTGACGAAGAAAGGGGAGGAACATCCCATAGAGCAGGTGGGTGTGAAGCTGAGAGGGATGATGCCCTGGCTGCAAAAAGAGAAACTGGTGGACAAGAGCAAGAATTAGCCGCGCGGGGCGGTCGTGCTATGGCAAAAGAGGGCATACCATTCATACTCGCATTCGTGATCGCGGCAGTGGTCGTGAGATTGTTGATTCCGGGAAGCAAGTCGATACCCGTCCTCCTCATCTTCCTGGCTGCATTCACGGCATATTTTTTCCGGGACCCCGAAAGAACCGTGCCGGACCGTCCGAACGTCGTTATCTCCCCGGCCGATGGAAAAGTGGTCTATGTGGGAGAGGGCGAAAAGGGGCACTACTTCGAGGGACCGGCGAAAAAGGTCAGTATATTCATGTCCATTTTAGACGTTCACGTCAACAGGTCACCCGTGTCGGGGGTGGTAAGAGAGATCATTTACAACAGGGGGAAGTTTTTTAATGCGAACTCGGACAAGGCATCCCTTTCCAACGAGCAGAACTGGGTGATCATGGAGAAGAGTTCACAGAAAATCGCATTTGTCCAGATAGCGGGTCTGGTGGCAAGGAGGATTGTGTGTAAAATCGCGAAGGGGCAGTCGCTCGATATGGGCCAGAAAGTCGGCCTGATCATGTTCGGCTCCCGTATCGACCTCTACCTCCCCCAGAGCGCCGAGGTCACCGTGACCCCCGGCATGAAGGTGAGGGCGGGCGAGTCCGTTATAGGTGAGTTATGAAGAGGAAGAAGAGAAAGAGAAGAGAGGATGCACAGCTGAAGGGCATCTACATTCTCCCGAACCTGGTGACCAGTCTCGGCCTCTTTGCAGGGTTTTATTCCCTCATTGCCACTTACGGCGGCCAGTTCAAAAAGGCCGCGATAGCAATAATAGTGGCCGTCGTCATGGACGGCCTCGACGGGACAATCGCGAGGGCAACGAGGACCACTTCCAGATTCGGGATCGAATACGACTCTCTGGCGGATCTCGTGTCGTTCGGGGTTGCGCCTGGATTCCTCATCTACGCCTGGGCTCTGAGCCCTTATGGGAGGATAGGATGGCTTGCCTCGTTCCTCTATGTGGTGTGCGGGGCTCTCAGGCTTGCGCGCTTCAACATTCAGGTAGATACCCTTGAAAGGAAGACGTTCAACGGCCTTCCCATCCCGGGGGCAGCGACTCTCGTGGCATCGATGATACTCCTTTTCAATTACCTGGGAGGAATGGGAACGTACCGCCATATTGCCGTTGTTATCGCGATATACATCCTTGCGTTCCTCATGGTTTCAAACATAAAGTACAGCAGCCTGAAAGACCTGGAAATTTTCAGAAAGAAGCCTTTCAACACCCTGGTGGCTTTTGTTCTCCTTCTGATTCTCCTTCTTTCGGAGCCCGAGGTCTTGATTTTTTCCTCCGCCCTCATATACATCGTGTCGGGTCCCGCGCTGTATGCGTTTCAGTTCGTGAGGGGTAAAAGGGTGACGTCAGTCGACAAGATGGGCCAATTAGACAAAGAGAAGGAGATCAGCAGGGATGGGGATGACACTCACTGAAAAGATTATCGCCGCTCATGCCGGCCTTGAGAGGGTGGAGCCGGGGCAGCTCGTTCTTGCCGGGGTCGACCTTGCCCTCGGCAACGACATTACGAGCCCGATTGCGATCAAGCAGTTCGAATCCGCCGGCATCGAGGAAGTTTTCGATGCAGGAAAGGTGGCTCTCGTCCCAGACCACTTTACCCCCAACAAAGACATCAAGTCTGCAGAACAGGTAAAGATGATGAGGGATTTTTCGCGCAAGTTCCGTATCGAGAACTTTTTCGATATCGGCGAAATGGGAATCGAGCACGTCCTTTTGCCCGACAGGGGGCTCGTGGTGCCGGGAGACCTCGTAATAGGCGCCGACAGCCATACATGCACCTATGGTGCCCTCTGCGCTTTTTCTTCGGGGGTGGGAAGCACGGACCTTGCAGCGGCAATGATGAGCGGTGAGGTCTGGCTCAAGGTTCCCGAATCGATCCTTTTCCTGCTGGAGGGGAAACCGGGGAGATGGGTCGAGGGCAAGGATATCATCCTGTACATCATCGGTGACATCGGGGTGGACGGGGCCCTGTACCGGTCGATGGAGTATGGTGGCTCCGGGCTTTCACATCTGACAATGGCCTGGCGCTTCACGATGGCAAACATGGCGATCGAAGCCGGGGCGAAGAACGGGATTTTTCCCTTCGACGGGATAACGAGAGAATACGCGGAAAAGCATGCAAAGAGAGCTTTCAGAGTTTTTGAAGCCGACGCAAACGCCCGTTATGTTGATGTGAAAACGTACGACCTTTCAACGTTGGAGCCGCAGGTGGCCTTTCCCCACCTGCCTGAGAATACCCGGCCGATTTCCTCCGTCGGCAACATCGAGATAGATCAGGTCGTGATAGGTTCCTGCACCAACGGCAGGATAGAAGACCTGAGGTCGGCGGCAGAGGTGTTGAGAGGGAAAAGAGTGAACGGAAACCTGAGGATGATCGTCATCCCTGCCACGCAGGAGATATACCTTCAGGCATTGCGGGAGGGGCTGATCGAGCTGTTTGTTTCTGCCGGAGGCGTCGTGTCGACGCCGACCTGCGGTCCCTGCCTTGGAGGCCACATGGGAGTGCTGGCAGAGGGCGAGAGGGCTGTTGCCACGACGAACAGAAATTTCGTCGGAAGAATGGGACATCCGGGAAGCGAGGTCTACCTCGCAAACCCCGCTGTCGCTGCTGCATCTGCAGTAGCCGGAAGAATAGCCGGTCCGGATGAAGTTCTCTGAGTGATTCTGTGACGTGCCGGCAGGACCCCCGATCTGGCTGAGCTGCCAATTAACACAGGGTTTTGTGGAGAAAAAGGATGAAAATCGAAGGTAGAGTATGGAAATTCGGTGACGACGTGGACACGGACGTGATCATACCGGCACGTTACCTGAACACTTCGGATCCCGCGGAACTGGCAAGGCACTGCATGGAAGATCTCGATCCCGAGTTCAGCGGGAAGGTTTCTGCAGGAGACATCATCGTCGCCGGCAAGAATTTCGGCTGCGGGTCCTCGAGAGAGCATGCTCCCATAGCGATCAAGGGGGCCGGGGTTTCAGCCGTCGTTGCGCGCTCCTTCGCGAGAATTTTCTATCGAAACTCCTTCAATATGGGGCTTCCCATCTTCGAGGCACCCGAAGCGGCCGAGAGGGTAAATGAGGGAGATGAGCTCATGATTGACATGGAGGCAGGAACCATTACGAATAGAACGACGGGGGATGCTTTCACGGTTGAACCTGTCCCCCGGTTCATGCGGGAGCTCATCGATGCCGGAGGCCTCATGGAATACATGAAGGGAAGGGTCAAAAGGAGCGGGTGATGCCGAAGATAGCCGTGTTTCCCGGTGATGGGATAGGCCCGGAAGTGGTCAGGGAAGCAATGAGGGTGCTGGTGAAAGTGGGGGAGACGGAGGGAATGTCCTTCGAATTCGAGGAGGAGCTTCTCGGGGGAGCATCCATCGACGTGCATGGAGTCCCCATGACCCAGGCTGCCCTGAAAATAGCACGGGACTCCGATGCGGTCCTTTTGGGCGCCGTGGGAGGGCCGAAGTGGGATGAGCTCGATTTTGAGATACGGCCCGAGAGGGCGCTTTTGGCCCTCAGAAAAGAGCTCAACCTCTTCGCAAATTTACGGCCGGCGAAGATATTCATGCCCCTGATCGATGCGTCGACGATCAAGGAGGAGATCATCAGGGATGTGGACATCATGGTCGTCCGGGAATTGACGGGGGGAATCTACTTTGGCGAGCCCCGCGGCGTGACAAAGACCGAGAACGGGGAGGAGGTCGGCGTAAATACCCTGGTGTATACGAGAACCGAGATAGAGAGGGTCGGCAGGGTTGCCTTCGAAATCGCGCGAAAGAGATCGGGGAGGCTCACCTCGGTGGATAAATCGAACGTGCTCGAGAGCACCGAACTCTGGCGAAAGGTCATGACCGGTCTCGGCGCCGAGTATCCCGATGTCGAGCTCAACCACCTCCTCGTGGATAACTGCGCCATGCAGCTGGTCCGGTATCCCCGGCAGTTCGATGTGATCGTCACCACCAACATGTTCGGCGATATCCTCAGCGATGAGGCTGCCATGCTGACGGGTTCCATCGGAATGCTTCCCTCCGCTTCCATAGGGGGAGATACGGGGCTCTATGAGCCGGTCCACGGTTCGGCTCCCGACATTGCGGGACAAAACATCGCCAATCCCCTGGCCACCATTCTGTCCTGCGCGATGATGTTCAGGTATTCCTTTCACATGGACGACGCTGCAGGGAAAATTGAGGATGCCGTCGTCGCCGTGCTGGAGCATGGATTCAGGACCGCCGATATAAGGAGCGCCGGTTGCACGGTTCTTTCGTGCAGCGACATGGGTGACAGGGTCATCGATGAACTGGAGTCGGTCCATCGCTGATTTTTTCATGGGGAACATAACCAAGAGAGGTGCCGAAAATGAGCGGAAAAAGCTTCAACGTGGCCGTTGCAGGAGCAACGGGAGCTGTGGGTCTCGTCATGCTGGAGATACTGGAAGAGAGGGGTTTCCCGGTAAAGAACATCAGGCTTCTCGCCTCGGCAAGGTCGGTGGGCAAGCGCCTTCGCTTCAGGGGTGAGGACATACCCGTTGAGGAGCTCGACGAACACGCCTTCGCCGGCGTGGATATCGCCCTCTTCTCGGCGGGTGCGTCGAGGAGCAGGGAATTCGCGCCGCATGCCGTAACAGCTGGCGCCGTGGTGGTCGACAACAGCTCTGCCTTCCGCATGGAGGACCACGTTCCCCTCGTGGTGCCTGAAATCAACGGCGATACCATCGGAAACCACCGGGGAATCATAGCAAACCCGAATTGCACGACCATCATCGGGGTGATGCCCCTGAAGCCCCTTCATGATTACGGGAGGGTCAAGAGAGTCGTCGCTTCTTCCTACCAGGCCGTGTCGGGCGCGGGGGCGAAAGCGATGGAAGAGCTCAAGAACCAGGTCAACGATTACGTCCACGGCAGAGACCTGGTCACGGAGGTGTTTCCAAAGCAGATATCCTTCAATCTCATTCCCAGAATAGATGAGGTGCAGGACAACTACTACACGAGGGAAGAGATGAAAATGGTGAAAGAGACGCGAAAAATTATGGGGAATGAAAAAATAGCGATAACCTGCACGACGGTGAGGGTCCCCGTGTTTCGCGCCCATGCGATATCTGCCAATGTGGAGACGGAGAAAAAGATTACCCGGGAAAAAGCGAAGGAGCTCATCGGTAACTTCCCCGGATGCGCGGTCATGGACGACCCGGGAAACGATGTCTACCCGACCCCCATATTTACCACCGGGAGGGATGACTGCTACGTGGGTCGTATACGTGAGGATGAGTCGATCGAAAACGGTCTGAACTACTGGGTCGTCGGCGATCAGCTCCGGAAGGGTGCCGCGCTGAACGCTGTGCAGATAGCGGAAACCCTCGCGGCGAAGTTCATGTAGCGTAAGGGGTCAGATGAGAAACATTCTTCTCCTTTTGTCCTATGACGGAAAGGGGTTCAGCGGATTTCAGCTGCAGAAAAGAAGGGTGTCGATCCAGGGTGTCCTTCAGGAGCGCCTGCGCGAACTGACCGGTGAAGAAGTGCGGGTGGTTTCATCAGGGCGCACGGATGCCGGTGTCCATGCCGTGTCCCAGGTGGTGAATTTTGCCACCTCGAGCAGCCTGGGCCCCGACGCGTTTCTCCGCGCCCTGAACTCACGCCTGCCGACGAGCATACGGGTTCGGGAATCACGGGAGGTATCCCCTGAGTTTAACGCACGCAAGGGTGCTGCCAGGAAAATCTACGGCTACGTCATACACAACGGCCCGGTTCTGCCTCCCTTCTATGACGGGTACGCGTGGCACCTGCCCGCCCCCCCGATCGATGTGGCGCGGCTGGCCCGCATCGGTGCGCAACTCGAGGGCGAGCACGACTTTCGGGCATTCATGGGAAGCGGGTCCCAGGTAACACGCACCGTCAGGAGGATCGAAAAGGCCGGCGTGGCGCGCACCAGGGAATTCGTCGTCATAACCTTTGCGGGAAACGGGTTCCTGAAGAACATGGTGAGAAACATGGTGGGGACCATGGTGGACTTCTATCGGGGGAAGGGAAAGAAGGAGAGTTTAAGGGAGGTCATCCGGTCGAAGGATAGAAAGCAGGCCGGAAGATGCGCTCCCGGGTGCGGCCTCTACCTGCTGGGCGTGGATTATCCGGGACTCTCTTTCCGCGGCGAACTTCCATTTATTCTTGACTTCGGAAGCGTTGTATACTAAATTTTTATATTTGTTTATTTGACTGGTTTTTCGAGACGAGGGGTAAAGGGATGACGAAAACCTACTACGCCAAATCCGGCGAGGTCGAGCGAAAATGGTACCTGATCGACGCCGAGGACAAAGTTCTTGGGCGCTTGGCCTCGCGGATCGCGGTGATACTCCGGGGTAAGCACAAGCCTCAGTTCACGGCCCATACCGACACGGGGGACTTTGTAATCGTGATCAACGCCGAGAAGGTCAGGCTGACAGGAAAGAAGATCGATGACAAGGTATATTACCGGCACAGCGGATTTCCGGGAGGCATCAAATCCATAAACGCGAGAAGCCTTTTGAAGCGGTTTCCCGAGAGAATGATCGAGTACGCCGTGTGGGGAATGCTTCCGAAGAACAGCCTCGGGAGGAAGCAGTACAACAAACTCAAGGTTTACAGGGGGCCGAAACATCCTCATGAGGCCCAGAAGCCGGAGTTGCTGGAAACCTGACGGGAGTTGAAAAATGATGGCCGAGTTCAAATACTTCTACGGCACGGGAAAAAGGAAAACGGCTGTTGCGCGGGTCTTCATGAAACCGGGCACCGGCCTTATTACCGTGAACAAAAGGGAGTTTGAGAGTTACTTCCCCGTGCTTCCCCTGCAGAAAGTAGTGCTTTCTTCGCTCGAAACCACGGGAAACGAGGGGAAGTTCGACATCAAAGTGAATCTCAAAGGTGGCGGCAAGAGCGCACAGGCGGAGGCGGTCAATTTCGGCATCGCAAAGGCGCTTCTGGCCTGGCAGCCGGATCTGCGGGGCCTGCTGAAGAAGGAGGGTTTTCTCACGAGAGATTCGCGTGTCAAGGAGAGAAAGAAATATGGAAGGCCCGGGGCCAGGAAACGATTCCAATTCTCCAAGAGGTAATATGGTATTCACCACACGAAGCCTTTCAAAGGGGAAGGGGAATCCTTCCCCTTTTTTTGTTTCTGCCCCGGGGAGGAATAGATGGTCACGGTAGGTGTCTTTGGGGGGACGGGATATACGGGAATCGAGCTGATTGGGATTCTTGCGCGCCATGGCGGGGTAACGGTAAGTGCCGTTACGAGCGAGCAGCACGCCGGCA
>WVXK01000114.1:37827-69624 GCA_011773515.1 Deltaproteobacteria bacterium | reverse complement strand
CCGACATGGACGTGGCATTCCTCGCCCTTCCCCACACCGTTTCGATGGCAACGGCGGAGCCGCTTATCGACCGGGGGATCAGGGTGATCGATCTGAGCGCTGATTTCCGGTTGAAAGATGCCGGGTCCTATGAGAAGGTCTACGGGGTCAGCCATACCTGCGGATACCTTCTCAAGGATGCCGTTTACGGGATATGTGAGCTCAAAAGGGATGAAATAAAGAGTTCCTCTCTCGTTGCCGTTCCCGGATGTTTCCCCATGTCCGTGATACTTCCCGCATACCCCCTCTTGAAAGAGGGGCTGGTTGAGCCACGGGGTATCGTCGCTGACTGCAAGACCGGCGTCTCGGGAGGGGGGAGAGCGCCGAAACAGGCCTTCCACTACCCCGAGGTCGAGGGGGGAATCCAGGCGTACGGTTTCCCGGTGCACCGCCACACCAATGAGATCAACCAGGAGCTGTCGGCGGGCTCGGGCCAGGATGTGAAGGTGACATTCATCCCCCACTTGAGCCCCATGGTGAGGGGAATTCTCGCTTCTCTCTACATGATCCCGAAAGGGGGTGTGACCGGGGCCGATGTGCGGGAAGTGTATGCCAGTTACTACGGGGATGAGCCCTTCGTGAGAGTCTATCGGGAACTCGAATTTCCCTCCACGAAGCACGTGTACGGGTCGAATTTCTGCGATATCGGTTTTGCGATCAGGGAGGACACGGGTATTCTCGTCGTTGTCTGTGCCATCGATAACCTCATCAAAGGCGCATCGGGTGCTGCCGTGCAATGCCTGAATGTGATGTGTGAATTCGAAGAGACGGAGTCCCTTGGGGGACGCGTCGTGTTCCCGTGAGGTGAAGGTATCGTGACATCGGTGGTCGTCATTCCTGCCAGGTATGGGTCTTCGAGGTTTCCCGGGAAACCCCTGGCCGACATCTGCGGGGAACCCATGATATGGCACGTATACAGGCGCGCATTGAGAGCGGAAAAAGCGCAGGACGTGATCGTTGCAACCGATGACGAGAGGATCTTTGCGGAGGTGAGTTCGCGAGGGGGAAAATGTGTGATGACACCTCCGGATATCAGGTCGGGAACAGACAGGGTCCGGCATGTGGCTTCGGGGAAGAACTGGGACGTGGTGATCAACCTTCAGGGAGACGAACCCCTGATCGACCCGGAGATCATAGACGGACTCATCGAACTCTTCGAGCAGGACGGGGCCGTTCAGATTGCCACTGCCGCCGTCTGGAGCTCATCTTTTGAGGATTTCATGAGTCCCAACGTGGTCAAGGTGGTGGCGGGGGAAGGGGGATCGGCTCTCTATTTCAGCAGGGCCCCCATTCCGTACTACCGCGATGATGACTTTCGCTCCTTTTTGCGCCACATAGGCATTTACGCGTTCCGGGGAGCAGTGCTGGAGGAGACCGGAAAGCTTCGTGAGAGCCTGCTGGAAGATACAGAATCCCTTGAACAATTGCGGTGGATGGATTACGGTTATCATATCAAGGTCATCCCGGTCGACTACGAGCCTGTTGCCGTGGACACGCCCATCGATCTCGAGGAGGTGAGGAAAATACTTCTCCAGGAGGATGGTTTCCGTGAAGCCTAAGTTCATATTTATCACCGGCGGAGTCGTTTCATCTCTCGGCAAAGGTCTCGCTGCTGCGTCTATCGCCACTCTCCTCGAGAGCAGAGGTCTCAGGGTAACCATTTTGAAGCTCGATCCGTACATAAACGTCGACCCGGGCACGATGAACCCCTTCCAGCACGGGGAGGTCTATGTCACCGACGACGGGACCGAAACGGATCTCGATCTCGGACACTATGAGCGTTACGCTTCGGTTGTCATGTCGGCGAAAAACAACTGCACCACGGGGAAAATATATCATTCTGTGATCACGAAAGAGCGCAGGGGCGACTACCTCGGGGGGACGGTGCAGGTAATTCCCCACATAACGGACGAGATCAAGAAGGTCATATACACCGCAGGGAGCGGATACGACCTCATTATCGTCGAGGTGGGCGGCACGGTAGGTGATATCGAGTCACTGCCCTTCCTGGAGGCGATCCGGCAGATAGGCATCGAGAAGGACAAGGGCAGTGTGGTGTACGTTCACGTCACTCTCGTTCCCTACATACGCACGGCGGGCGAGCTCAAGACGAAGCCGACCCAGCACAGCGTTCAGAAGCTCAGGGAGATCGGAATCCAGCCCGACATCCTCCTCTGCCGCACGGACAGGCTCCTGCCGAAGGAAATTAAGTCGAAGATAGCCCTCTTTTGCAACGTTCGGGAAGATGCGGTAATCACCGCCCGCGACGTGGATTCCATCTACGAGGTTCCCATCATTTTCAACCAGGAAGGCCTGGATGACAAGATCGTTGAGTTCCTCAATATATGGACCAGGGAGCCCGACCTCTCCGTGTGGCTGGATATCCTGGACAAGGTGAAA
This sequence comes from Deltaproteobacteria bacterium, assembly GCA_011773515.1. Classification (NCBI taxonomy): domain Bacteria; kingdom Pseudomonadati; phylum Myxococcota; class Myxococcia; species Deltaproteobacteria bacterium. The sequence goes on along the minus strand of WVXK01000114.1, from coordinate 67,185 downwards.
AACCCGAAGGGCGAGATTACCATCGCCATCGTGGGGAAGTATGTGAATCTCAAAGAGTCCTACAAGAGCCTCAACGAAGCCCTGGTGCACGGCGGGATTGCCAATAACGTGAAAGTCTCCCTCAGGTACGTCGACTCCGAGGAGGTTGAAAAGAGCGGGCCCGAGCCTCTCCTCAAGGGTGTGGACGGAATCCTTGTCCCCGGGGGTTTCGGAAAGAGGGGCATCGAAGGAAAGATCAAGGCGGCCCGTTACGCGCGGGAAAACCTCATCCCCTATTTCGGCATATGTCTGGGCATGCAGGTTTCCGTCATCGAGTTTGCGCGGAATGTGTGCGGTATGGAGAAGGCCAATTCGAGGGAGTTCGACCCGGAAACGCCATTTCCGGTTATCGATCTGATGTCAGATCAGAAAAATATCGAAGACAAAGGCGGCACCATGAGACTGGGAGCGTATCCCTGTTCCCTCGTTGACGGGAGCCTGGCAAAGTCTGCCTACGGGAAACCCGATATATCGGAGCGCCACAGGCACAGATTCGAGGTGAACAACGATTTCAGAGACCTGCTCGGAGAAAAAGGGATGGTTTTTTCCGGGCTTTCTCCCGATGAAAGGCTGGTGGAGATTGCGGAACTTGCCGGACACCCCTGGTTTTTGGGTTGCCAGTTCCACCCGGAGTTCAAGTCCAAACCGAGCGCCCCCCATCCCCTGTTCAGGGATTTCATACTCTCTGCAAAAAACTTTTCAAAAGCAAACTTGAAGATCGCTTAGACACATGCCAAAGGTACGATTGACCGAACGCATACATGTGGGAACGGACGAGCCGCTGCTTATTATCGCCGGCCCCTGTGTGATCGAGAGCAGGGAGGTCGTATTCGAGACTGCCCGGGTTCTGAAAGAGCTCTCTTCGGAACAGCAGGTAAACCTCGTGTTCAAGTCGTCCTTCGACAAGGCGAACCGTTCCTCCCTGACTTCTTTTCGCGGACCGGATATCGAGGAGGGGTTGAAAGTCCTCCTCGAGGTGAGAGAGCGGTACGGACTTACCCTTCTCTCCGATATTCATGAAAAATGGCAGGCCGAGGTTGCGGCAGAAGTGCTTGATATTATTCAGATTCCCGCCTTTCTCTGCAGACAGACAGACCTTCTCCTCGCCGCGGGGGAGACGGGGAAGCCGGTGAACATCAAAAAAGGCCAGTTCATGGCCCCGGCAGATATTTTCCACAGCGTGGAGAAAGTGAAAAGCACGGGGAACGAAAACGTATTCGTGACGGAACGGGGAACGACTTTCGGATATAATAACCTGGTCGTGGATATGCGCTCTTTCAGCATGATGAGGGAGGTTGTCCCGGTGGTCTTCGATGCGACGCACAGTGTGCAGCTTCCCGGGGGATTGGGGCATGCATCGGGAGGGGAGAGGGATCTTGCTCCCCCCCTTGCCCGGGCTGCCGTTGCCGCCGGCGCGGACGGGGTGTTCATAGAGGTTCACCCGGACCCTGATCGTGCACTGTGTGATGGACCGAACAGCATCCGCCTCGACATGGTGGGAAAGATCGTTCGGTCTCTCGTCGCTCACCGTAAACTACTCGAAAAGGAATGAAAAATGGCTCCCGAAGACATCATCGGCACGGCAAAGGAGGTGCTTGCCATCGAGGCGGCGGCAATACAGGAACAGATCCACAAGGTGGGCGCTGACTTTGCGAGGGCCATAGAAATAATCAAGAATTCGAGGGGAAAGGTGATTCTTACGGGAATGGGGAAATCGGGGATCGTCTGCAAGAAGATCGTAGCCACCTTCGCTTCAACGGGCACTCCCGCCTTTTTCCTCCACCCCGGGGAGGCGATACACGGGGACCTTGGCATGGTCATGCCCGACGATGTGCTGATCGCCCTTTCCAACTCGGGCGAGACGGAGGAGGTAATCTCTATTCTAACGGTTATCAAGAGGATGGGGGTAAAGGTGATCGCCCTGGTGGGCAATAGCGAGTCAACGCTGTCCAAGCACGCCGATGTTACCATCGACGTGGGTGTCTCCAAAGAGGCTTGCCCGATGGGGGTGGCCCCGACCTCCAGCACGACCGCTGCCCTCGCTGTCGGCGATGCAATGGCCGTTGTCCTTTTCAAGGAGAAGGGTTTTTCCCTCGATGATTTTGCCATGCTGCATCCCGGGGGGGCTCTCGGGAGAAGGCTGAAACTCGTTTCTGATCTGATGAGCACCGGTGACGAGATTCCCCTGACAGGACCCGACACAGCCCTCATAGACGCCCTGTACGAGATATCGTCGAAGAGGCTCGGTGTCACGGGGATTGTAAATGAGGAGAACAAGCTTATCGGGGTCATCACCGATGGGGACCTGCGCAGAGCCATGGAGAAAAAGGTGGACATATACACGGTCAAGGCAAAGGACATCATGACGAAAAACCCGAAGAGAATAACGGAGAGCGAACTTGCTGCCAAGGCTCTCTCCATAATGGAGCAAAACAAGATAACCTCACTCTTTGTTTTCGACGAGGGGGAAAAGAACCTCGTTGGCGTGATACACATACACGATCTTTTGAGGGCAAAGATTACATGAACCAGATCGGGCAGGAGACAGCGCGGGAGAGAGCGACGAGGGTTGAGCTGCTTCTCGTTGACGTGGACGGCGTGCTCACGGATGGAAGGATAGTCTACGGCCCCGACAGGACGGAATGGAAGTTTTTCGACGTAAAGGACGGCCATGGAATCAAACTCATCCAGCGCGCCGGAATCGAGGTGGGAATTATCACCGGTCGAAAATCTGACATCGTTGCGAGGCGGTCCGGGGAGCTGGGTATAGAGATCCTGTACCAGGGGCAGTTCGATAAAGTGGCGGCGCTTTGGGAAATCATGGAAAAAACCGGCGTGGAAAGGGAAAAGATAGCCTACGTGGGGGATGACATAGTCGACATTCCCGTCCTGAAAAAGGTCGGCTTTGCCGCCACCGTCCAGGATGCCGTCCAGGAAGTAAAAGATGTCGCCCACTACGTTGCGGAAAGGCCCGGTGGCCGGGGGGCCGTCAGGGAAATTATTGAATATATATTGAAAAACAAGGGTTTGTGGGCCACCGTGATGTCCAAGTACCTGGAGTAGATGATTTCCCGCCGCGGAAAATGGCGCGGCCCTGGCGGCCCGTTATCGCCGGCAGCCCGGACCCTTTTTCCCGTGTCGGAAAAACCGGAAATCGACGCACACATCCTCCTTTCGATTCTGAAAGATCTTGAAATATCTTTCTTTTAACCTTCCATTCATTAAGTGCTATGATAAACATCATGAATAAGCTGATGCCGACTCTTTTGACGCTTTTCCTCGCCTTTTTCATCTCTTTCTGCTCGAAGAACGGGGGCAGAGAAATGTCGGTCGGCGGGTCCGGTGGCGTGGTTATTCCCCAAACGAGCCCCGACATGGTCATTCATAATTTCGGATTCAGGGAGATATCACAAAAGGGGGTCGATGTAGATTTCACGGCCAGGAGGGCAAACTACTTCAGGGGGGTTGATTTTGTCTCCTTCCTGGAGGTTCAGGGCGTCTTCAAGGGGGATCAGGTGCCCTATTACTTCACCCTGCCCGAGGCGGTGTATGACAGCGAGATAAAATCTCTCGTGTCATCGGGGAGGGTTCTCATTACCGCCTCCGATGTTTTCCGGCTGACCGGGAGCGGGGGGATTTTCGACTTCGAGCGCCGGGAAGCTATCCTGGAAAGGGATGTTCGCCTCCAGTCCGGCACGCTCTCCGTGACGGGGGACCGGGGGATCATGGATTTCAATGAAGAGCGCTTCAGGCTGGAAAGGGTCGAAGCGCATATCTCAGACCTTACGGTGTTGAAGGAAGAGCTGGGTGAGGTGATCAGGTGAAGAAGGTCCGGGCCCGCAAGAATACCGCCATTTTGCTGTCACTTTTCCTTGCCCTCGCCCTTCCGCTGCTCCCCGCGGAGGCAATCGAAGGTGCCGACGAGCTGAAGGCGGAAAAACTGTCCAAAAAGCCTATTGAGATAACGGCGAAAGAGCTCGTGGCGGAGAGGCAGAAGCGCAGGGTGACCTTCAAGGGGGATGTCATCGCATCACAGAACAGTTTGCTCATCTACTCCGATTCCCTCATAGCCGAGTACGACGAGGAGGGAAAGGAGGTGGCAAAGATCGAGGCGATCGGGAACGTGAGGGTCGTTCAGGAAGACATAAGAGAGGCGCGGGGAGACCGGGCGATCTTCATCAACGAAGATCAGACTGTCGAATTGATCGGAAACACGGTAGTATCAGAGGGTGACAGCAGGCTTCTGGGTGAAAAGCTGATAATATACATAGCCGAAAACAGGAGCGTCATCATAGGGGGAGAAAAGGGAAGGGTGAAGGCGATCATCAATCCCGACACGTTCATGAAGGAGAAAGAGGAAGAACAAAAGGCCCCGGAAAAAGGAGAAGAGTGAGCACGTTACAGGCAAAAGACATTGTTAAGAACTTCGGGAAGAGAAAAGTGCTAAGAGGTGTTTCACTCCAGGCGAAGAGGGGGGAAGTGCTCGGGCTTCTGGGACCGAATGGCGCCGGGAAAACCACCCTCTTCTACGCCATCACGGGTCTCATCATCCCCGATGAGGGAAGCATAGTCCTCAACGATCTGGATATAACCACCTTCCCCATGTACAGGAGGGCACGGCTGGGTATCGGGTATCTTCCCCAGGAGCCCTCTATTTTCCGAAAGATGAACGTTGAAGACAACGTTCTGGCGATTCTCGAGACGCTGCCCATTTCGCAGCGGGAAATGAAGGAAAGGCTCGAGACGCTGCTCTCAGAGCTGGGCATCGAGCATCTGAGGAAGGCGAAGAGTTACTCCCTTTCCGGTGGTGAGAGGAGAAGGGTTGAAATTTGCCGGGCCCTGACCCTTCTGCCGTCCATTCTCCTGCTCGATGAGCCTTTTGCAGGCATCGATCCCATTACCATAGCTGACCTGCAGAGAATTATCGTGAAGCTGAGAGATGAGGGAATCGGGGTTATCATAACGGACCACAACGTCAGAGACACTTTGAGAGTTTGTGACAGGGCGTATATAATAAACGAAGGGGAGATTCTCGAAGAGGGAGAGCCGGCATACATATTCAGTTCGGATATAGTCAAGGAAGTCTACCTTGGTGAGGAGTTCACGCTTTAATGGCGCTTGATATGAAACATAGCCTCCGGCTGCAGCAGCAGCTCAAGCTGACGATAACCCCTCAACTCCAGCAGGCTATAAAGCTTCTCCAGCTGACCCGCCTGGAACTTCAGCAGACGATTAAAAATGAGCTCGAGCAGAATCCCGTCCTCGAAGAGGTTCTCGAGGAGGAGGATGAGCGAAAAGAGGAGCTTTCGGCTGAAGGGAAGGAAAAGGAGGACGAGGAAGAAGTCGATTCCTTCCTCGATTCGATCGACCTGGATGCGTACTTTCCCGATGAATCCTTCGGGGGATATCAGGGAAGCAGGGTCCGGGCGGATGAAGACGGGAGGCCGCTGTACGAGAATACCCTCAAGACGGAGATCAATCTCACCGACCATCTCATGATTCAGCTTTCCCTTGAGAACCTTTCCCTGGAGGAGAAAAAGCTCGGCACCTATCTGATTGGAAACATTGATGAAAATGGCTACCTCACGGTTGGCATAGAAGAGACGTCGGAAAAGTTTCAGCTTGCCGCACAAGAGGTGGAGGATATGCTGAAAAAGATCCAGCTCTTTGACCCCACCGGTGCCGGGGCGCGGGACCTGAAGGAATGCCTTTCCGTGCAGGCGCGGGAAAAATTCGGCCTCAGGTCTCTCGAGGTGCGCATTCTCGATGAATATTTCGATAGATTCATCAAGACGGACCTTCTGGGCGTTGCGCGGGCATTGAAAATTGAAAAGACCAGGGTAAGAGCGGCATTCAAGAACATATCCAGCCTGGATCCGAAGCCGGGGAGGCAATATTCAACAGCAGAGGTACATTACGTGGTCCCCGATATCTCGGTATTCAAGGTTGGCTCAGAGTGGGTAATTTCCCTCAACGAGGATGGATTGCCAAAGCTCCGTATCAACTCTTATTACCGGGACCTGATCAAGCAGAAAGCATCCCTCTCGAAGGAAGAGAAGGAGTATATAAGGGAAAAGGTGAATTCTGCCGCATGGTTCGTAAAGAGCATATACCAGAGGAAGAGAACCATATACCGGGTGATGGAGTCGATACTCAAGAATCAGATCGAATTTTTCGAGCAGGGACCGGGCTTCTTAAAGCCCATGACCCTCCGGGATATCGCCGAGGATATCAAAATGCACGAATCTACGGTATCTCGCGTAACGAGCGGAAAATATGTGCACACCCCGCTTGGTTTGTTCGAGTTGAAATACTTCTTTACCAGCTCCCTTTCCAGGAGGGACGGTGAGAGTGTGGCGTCGGAGTCGGTAAAGGAGAAGATCAAAGAGCTGATTCAGGGAGAAAATCCGCAAAAACCCCTCAGCGATATAGAGGTTGCGAGGATATTGAAGTCACAGGGCATCAATATAGCACGGAGAACTGTTACGAAGTACAGGGAATCTTTGGGGATTTTGCCATCTAACAAGAGGAAAAAGATTTTCTAGAAAGCGTTGCGTTCGCTGAATAATTGGGCTAGCATAAACATTTGCAAAATATGAACAAGGAACGTTCGCGTTTGGAGGCGGATAAATGGGGATCACGGTTACATTCCGGCAGATAGAGCCCAATGAGACGCTCAAGGGGTACGCAGTGGACAAGATCACCAAGCTGGACAAGGTCATCAACAACCCCTTCGACGCAAGTGTGATCCTGAGTGTCAAGAAATACCGGCACATAGCCGAGGTTTTGCTCACTGCAAAGGGAATCTCCGTAAAGGCGATCGAGGAGACAGACGACCTGTTCTCCGCTATCGACCTGGTCGTCGACAAGGTAGAAAAGCAGGTCAAGAAATTCAGGGAAAAAAGGAAGGAGCATGCAAATTACGGTTCCCTCAACAAAAGTATCCTCGATGAGGTGATTGAGGAGGAAGACATATCGGTTTCCGGGGGTGTTGAGGTGGTGAGGTTGAACAACTCCCTGCCGAAACCTATGACTATGGACGATGCCGTAAAGCACCTGGAGTTTTCAGGGAAGGATGTGCTTCTTTTTCTCAATTTCGAGACAAATACCTACAATGTCGTGTGCAGGCTGAAGGACGGCAGGGTAGGGTTTATCGAACCATGAAAGGGTAGAGGAAGGAACCGTGAAGATATTTGACCTCCTATTTCCAGAAACGGTGGTAGAGGAGCTGAAAGCCGAAACAAAAGATGAGGTGATAAAGGAACTTGCAGGCGTTGTCGCGGGAAATTGCGAGGAAATAGCGCCGGTAGAGCTGGCAAACATTCTGCTCGAGCGGGAATCGCTCGGGTCGACGGGAATAGGCGAGGGAGTTGCCATACCTCACGGCAAGTACCCGGGGATCAAATTTCTGACCGGTGCTCTCGGAAGGAGCACGAAGGGTGTTGATTTTCAATCCATGGACGGAAAGCCGGCGCACCTCTTTTTTCTTCTCGTCGCCCCCGAAAACTCAGCGGGCCTCCATCTGAAGGCCCTTGCAAGGATATCGAGACTGCTCAAGACTGATAGGTTTCGGAAAAAAATCATGGATGCCGGATCACAAATAGAGATGGTTGAGATATTGAGAGAAGAGGACGAGAGGTTATGAAAAAAGCGGCCGGCGGTTCACATGAGAACGATATCAGTAGAAAAGCTTTTCAAAGATACCAATATTGATTTAGACCTCAGCTTTTTTTCAGGGAAGTCGGGCAAGACACGTCAGATAACCACATCCAGAATTCAGAAGTCGGGCCTCGTTTTTGCCGGCATATTCAGGTCCTTCCATCCTGACAGGATTCAGATTGCCGGCGAGGCCGAAATGATATTTTTCGAGAGCCTCGATGCAAGGAAAGGTAGGGAGGTTCTTGAAAAACTGTGCGGCTCCGGCCTCCCCTGTATCATTTTTGCGGGGGGAGTAACCCCCCCGCATGGTTTGAAGAGCATGTCGGCCAAGGTCCGGCTTCCCGTTCTCCTGTCAGGGTATGACACGTCGACCCTGATAGAAAAAATAATCGGTTATCTTTCTTTGGAGTTGTCCGAGCGGACAACGGTCCACGGCGTCCTGATGGATATTTACGGTGTGGGGGTCTTGATCACCGGGTCGAGCGGGATAGGGAAGAGCGAGTGCGCCCTCGACCTGATCTGCAAAGGGCACCGTTTCGTTGCAGACGACGCGATCGAAATCGAGAAAAGGGGGCACAATACCCTGCTTGGAAGGGGCGGGGACGTGATCAAGCACTACATGGAGATAAGAGGCCTGGGGATTATCAACATACGGGATCTTTTTGGCCTGTCGTCGATAATAGAGGAGAAACAGGTGGATCTTGTCATCGAGCTCGAAGAGTGGGACTCGAACAAGAAGTATGACCGTACGGGCATTCCTGAGAGGTCTTTCAAGCTGTTGAACGTGAAACTGCCCAGTATCCTTTTTCCGGTGAGCCCGGCGCGGGACCTGTCGACGCTCGTGGAAGTTGGCGTGAGAAATTACCTGCTCAAGCAGACGGGGGTCGATTCGGCGGTCGAGTTCTCCTCGAAACAGCGTGACGCAATTGCTAAGAGACGCCTTAAATACAGGAAGAAGAAGGAAAAATGACACCCCCACTGGTTATCATAATAACGGGGATCTCCGGTTCCGGAAAGAGCACCGCATTAAAAGTGCTCGAAGATACCGGTTTTTTCTGCGTCGACAATGTGCCCGTGGTTATCATACCGCGAATCGTGGAGCTGTTGATCGGGGAGGAGCTGGCGAAGCAGAGAATGGCCTTCGTCATAGATGTGAGAGGGAAGGAGTTTTTTTCCCAATTTCCCGAGCTCGTCGACTATTTCCGCAAGATGGAGATCCAGTTTCGGGTGATCTTCCTCGATTGCGACGATGATGTCCTGGTGAGGAGGTTCAGCGAAACGCGCAGAAAGCACCCGCTTTCAGAGTCGGAAAATCCGTTAGACAGCATCGGCAAGGAAAGGGAATTTCTCAAAACGGTCAGGTCCTATGTCGACCTCTACATAAACACAGCCGACATGAGCATCCATGAGCTGAAGGAATTTATCAGAAAGGAGATGCCCGTAGAGGAACTTACGAAGCTAAACGTCACCTTTCTGAGTTTCGGGTTCAAATACGGGATACCGGCCGAGGCCGATATTCTCTTTGACGCCCGGTTCCTCCCCAACCCCCACTTCGTTGGGGGCTTGAAAGACAAAGACGGGAGGGAGGAGGAAGTGAGAAAATATATTTTTGCCAACGAAGATTCCAGGATATATATCGATAAGATTGGGGATTTGCTTGACTTTTTGCTTCCGAAGTTCATAGGTGAGGGAAAGGCATACCTCACGGTGGCAATCGGGTGCACCGGAGGGCGCCACCGGTCGGTGGCAGTTGCTGAGGAGGTCGTGAAATTCATTGGCAATAAGCACGGCAATGCTGATATAAATGTAAAGCACAGGGATATTACAAAAACAGAATCTGGGGGTGCATGAGTCATGATTGGTGTCGTCATCGTATCGCACGGAAACCTTGCAACGGAGGTGCTGAAGACTGCCGAGTTGATCGTGGGAAAGATCGAGCATGCCATGGCGGTAAATATAGATGCGAAAGCGTCTATGGAGAAGATTCACAACGACATCGAGAAGGCAATCAAATCGGTGGACAGTGGCGACGGGGTGCTCGTCATGACGGACATGTTCGGAGGCACACCTTCGAACCTCTCATTGTCATTTCTTGGAAGATATGACGTGGAGGTGATAACGGGGGTGAATACACCGATGGTTTTGCGGGTTCCTACTGCAAGGGAGAAGGAGAAGAATCTGGAGGATCTGGCCCGGTTTATAAAGGAGTACGGACAGAAAAACATAACAATCGCAAGCGAAATATTAAAGAGGAGGGTAGGAAGGAGTTAAATGTGCAGATAGCTCTTGTCCGAATAGATTCAAGGCTTGTCCACGGACAGGTTATCGAGGCATGGTTGCCCTTCACGGGTGCCTCAGAAATAGTCGTCGTTGATGACAGGACCGCATCAGATTTCATGATGAAAGAAGTCATGAAGATGGCGGTCCCACCCGATGTGGACCTTTTCTGCTCTTCCGTAAAGGATTTTGTATCGGGGTGCTGGGCCAGGGGTAAAGAGAGCAAGAGGGTTCTCGTTCTCTGCAGGGATCTGAAAGTTGCGTTGAGCATCGTCAAAGAGGTCCCGGGTATATTGAAAATCAACGTGGGCAACCTCCACTATGAGACGGGAAAAAAGAGGATATCCTCCACGGTTTTTTTTGATGCAGACGACGAGAGGATCGTGAGAAAGCTGAAGGATCTCGGTGTGCAGATCGATGTCAAGGCAGTGCCCTCTGACAGGGAAATAGATATAGAGCTGAAATAGGGAAATAGCCACGATGGAGATAAGCCTGACCACAAAGGTGGCAGTCCTGATACTCCTGTGTGGGATTATTTACCTGGACAGGGTCGCGGTTCTGCAGATGATGATTCACCGGCCGATAGCGATCGCGGTGATCACGGGGGCTCTCTTTAACCGGTTGCCGGAGTGTGTTACTCTTGGGATACTCCTGGAAATGCTCTGGGTTTCGCGGCTTCCCGTTGGCGCCTCGGTTCCTCCCGACGATACGGGAGCCGCTCTTTTCGGCACCGTAGCCGTTGCCTATCTGTCGTTTTCCAGAGAAGTGGGGTTTGCCGATATTGCGCTCATCGGATCCGCGTCGGTTCTCGTTGGGGAACTGGGCAGGGAGGTTGACATCCTGGTCAGGAGGATGAACGGAAAGATATCGAGGTACGCCGTGTCGGGTGTCGATTTGGGTGACCTGGAGACGGTGCGCTCCTGTATTTACGCATCGATTGTCCTCTGGCTCCTGGCGGGGGTGCTCCTATCCTTTTCCTGGATAGTCCTGGGCATCCTGGCGGGCAAACTGGTCGTCCCCGCCATTCCGCGGTATGTCATCTCACCGTTTCTGGTCATGTACCTCATCATCCCTGCAACCGGAGCGGTAAGCGTCTACCAGCACTGCAGGGTGAGCAACAAGAGCGCTTTTTTCCACATGGCTCTCGCTTCGGGAGCCATTGCGTTCATAATATTCGAGATGGGGGTTTTTTAAGGGTGCTGGATCGCAAAACGAAATCCCGGGTCTTTCTAAGGAGCATGCTTGTTCAGGCATGCTGGAACTTTGAAAACATGCAGAGTGTGGGCTTTCTCTATACGATTCTTCCGGGGTTGGAGAAGATATACGCGGGCGAGCCGGACAAGATACGGGAGGCGGCAAAGCGGCACGTTGAGTTTTTCAACACCCATCCCTATTTCTCTTCTCACCTCGCGGCCATGTCACTTGCTTTCGAGGAGAAAATCCAGAAGGGCGAAGTCGAACCTTCCGCCGTCAATTCTGCGAAAGTGGGTCTCATGGGTTCTCTCGGGGCTATCGGCGACTCCTTTTTCTGGGGGTCTCTGAAACCTTTTGTTTCTCTCATGTCGGTTCTTGCTGCCCTGGTCAACCCCTATCTCGGGATCGTGCTTCTCGTGCTGGCGTATAACTATTTTCACCTCCGGATGAGGATCATGGGATTCAAGATGTCCCTCGCGTCTCCAAATGGGATATACCAGTATCTCAGGGAAAATAACTTTGCCGAAAAGAATGAGTATATCCGTGCGCTGGTGATGATCTTTCTCGGGGTTTACCTGGGTTTTTTCATTTCGAGAATTCTCGCCGTTGACCAGAAATTCGTTTTCACGGGAATCCAGTTCCTGGTTTCCCTGTGTCTGGTTGTTGCGCTGGAGTTTATCTACCGGAAGATTGCTGCCACATCGGAGATAGTCATTTTTTCGGCAATGTTTGTGGTACTCATTTCTCTCGTCATGGGGTAACGGGATGAGCGAACTGGAAACGAGTGAATCTACCCGGGTCGTCAAGAACCTGATGATAAAGAATGAACTCGGACTGCACGCGAGGGCCGCATCTTCCCTCGCCAACCTTGCGAGTAAATTCCAGTCCGAAATATTCATATTCAAGGACGGCATAGAGGTCAATGGCAAGAGCATCATGGGGATCCTGATGCTCGCGGCCCCCAAAGGCTCGATGATCAAGGTTTCGGCGGAAGGTGATGACGCAGATGAGGCAGTAAAAGCGATCGAAGACCTGGTAAAGAGAAGATTCTACGAGAAATAGATGCACAGGGACAGGAAAAATATAATAGCAAGCGGCATACCCGCCTCGCCGGGCATTGCAATCGCAAAGGGCTTTTTTCTCGACAGGAGCCTGCCGAGCTTTGTCAAGTCCTACGTTTCCCGGGAGGAAGTGGAGATAGAGGTCGAGAAGTTCCTGGGGGCCGTCGATCGGTCCAGGATACAGCTCTCGGAGATCCAGGAGTCGTTAATCGAAAAAAACGGCGAGCACTACCAGATTCTCGGGGTCCACATCTCCATGCTCGAAGATTCGATGCTCATCGATGCGACGATCAAGATGATTCGGGATTATTTCTTCAGAGCGGAGTGGGCTCTGGATAAAGTGCTGAAGGACCTTGTCGAGAACTTCCACCGCATGGAGGACCCCTACCTGAAGCAGCGGGGCGATGACATCAAACAGATAGCCCACAGGATTTTTGAGAACCTGGCGGGCAGGAGGGTTGATTCAATTCTCGAGGTAGGCGAGGATGTCGTGGTCATTGCCCATGACCTCTCCCCGGCAGACACGGCCCAGATGGTGGGGCGTTCCGTGAAGGGTTTCGCCACCGATATGGGGAGCAGGACGTCCCACACGGCGATAGTCGCCCGGTCACTGAGGATACCGGCCGTCGTCGGTCTCGGGAACGTGACCAGCTATTTTGCCTACGACGAGGTGTACATAATAGACGGGTACGAGGGCATCGTAATCATCTCTCCCGATGAGTCGCTCATATCGGATTACACCAAGAAACTCGATCGGATGGAGAGGAAGCGAAAGGCCCTGGTGAAATTTTCGAAACTCCCTTCCGTTACGAGGGATGGGAGGAAGCTGAAGGTCATGGCGAACATCGAGATGCCCCACGAAGCGGAGCAGGCTCTTGCTCTCGGGGCTGACGGCATAGGTCTTTACCGGACCGAGTTTATCTACCTGAACCGGAGGGACATGCCCCTGGAGGATGAGCAGTTCATGATATACCGGGGTGTTGTCGAAAAGTTCCAGAAGGGTGAAGTGACGATCAGGACCCTTGACCTGGGGGGCGATAAGTTCGTGAGCCACGTTGACCTTGCAGAGGAGATGAATCCCGCCATGGGGCTGCGGGCGATACGGTTCTGCCTGAAGGAAAAGGAGATCTTCAAGACGCAGCTGCGGGCTATCCTCCGGGCCTCTGCTTACGGCAACGTCCGCATAATGTTTCCCATGGTGTCCTGCGTCTGGGAAATCGAGGAGGCGAAGAAAGTTGTTTCCGAGGCGAAGCGGGAGCTCTCCAGGGATGGCCACCCATTTGACGAGGAGGTCAAAATAGGCATCATGGTCGAGGTTCCCTCTGCTGCGATAATTTCGGATATCCTCGCCGGGATGGTGGATTTTTTCAGCATCGGCACGAACGACCTCATCCAGTACTGCCTCGCGATAGACAGGGTCAACGAATCGGTCACCTACCTCTACGACCCCCTCCATCCCGCCATAATCCGGATGATCAGGTTCATCGTTGAGGCGGCCCACGGCGCGGGAATAAAAGCTGCCATGTGCGGGGAGATGGCGGGAGACCATATGTTTCTCCCCGTCCTCATAGGCCTCGAACTCGACGAGCTGAGCATGAATCCCGATTCGATTCCTCTTGCCAAGACGATCATACGAAAGTCCGACTTCGGCTATGCCCGGGAGTTTTTGGAGGAGATAAAGTCGTGCGCCTCGGGGAGGGACATTTCTGACATGCTCCGCGGGAAATTCGAAGATCTCTATCCGGAGGAGATTGTCGAGAAATTTTAGATGCGGTATTGTATAATTCCCCGGACGGTTCTGTTCGGGGCAATGCGAAATGCCACGGGAGGTTGGATAGATGATTGAGAGGCCGTACCTGTTCACGTCGGAATCGGTCACGGAAGGACATCCCGATAAGGTTGCCGACCAGATATCGGACGCGATACTCGACGATATCATACGGAAGGACGCCGATGCCCGGGTTGCCTGTGAAGCCCTGATAACGGCGGGTCTGGTCATGCTCGGCGGGGAGGTGACCACCGGGGCGGATTGCGATGTGGTGAGGATCGTGAAGGATACGATCAAGGGTATCGGGTACGTAACCCCCGAGACGGGATTTGACGCCGACTCTTGCGGTGTCGTCGTGGCTCTGAACAGGCAGTCTCCCGATATCGCCATGGGGGTCGATCGGGGCGCTCCCGAGGAGCAGGGCGCCGGGGATCAGGGTATGATGTTTGGCTTCGCCTGTGACGAAACACCCGAGCTCATGCCTCTACCGATAATGATTGCCCATAAGATATCGAAACGGCTTGCCCGGTGCAGGAAGGAGGGGATCCTTCCCTTCATATGGCCCGACGGAAAGTGCCAGGTTACGGTTCAGTATGACGAGGGCAAGCCTGTCGAGGTGGTCACCGTTGTCGTTTCTTCCCAGCACACGCCGGAGGTGAGCGACGCAGATCTCAAAGACGGGATCCTGGAGGAGGTGGTGAAGAAGGTGGTTCCCCCCGAGTTCATTACCTACCGGACCAACTTTCTCGTGAACCCGACGGGGAGGTTCGTTGCCGGGGGGCCGATGGCCGACACGGGGCTTACGGGAAGAAAGATCATCGTCGATACCTACGGCGGGTCGAGCCGCCACGGGGGCGGGGCATTTTCGGGAAAGGATCCTTCGAAGGTGGACAGGAGCGCTTCGTACATGGCGCGGTACATCGCGAAGAACATCATCGGCGCCGGGGTGGCCAGGAAGTGTGAGATCCAGATCGCGTATGCAATCGGGGTCCCGGAACCTGTTTCCGTGAACCTCGACTTCTTCAATACCGGGGTGATACCGGAAAAAGAGGTGGAGGAGGTTATCCCCGATATTTTTGACATGCGGCCGGGGATGATTACGAAGAAACTGGACCTGCTTCGCCCGATCTACCTGAAAACGGCCGCATACGGGCACTTCGGCAGGGAAGATGAAGGGTTTCCCTGGGAGAACCGGGACGGTGTTTCGGCCCTGAAAGACCTCTTGAGGCTGGGGGTTTGAAGCTTTTTTGTGGCGCTTTTGCCGGGGCCCCGGAATGTTACCCATTCCCATAAATTACGAGAGTGGCAAGGAGGGACGATGCAAAAATCGCATGTTGCCAGCCTGAGGCTTTCCAGGACGGGGGAAAAACGAATCGAGTGGGCGGCGATGGAAATGCCGGTTCTCAAGGATATTCGGGACACCTTCCGGAGGGAGAAGCCCCTCGGGGGTGTTTCTGTCGCCTGCTGTCTCCACGTGACCACGGAGACGGCAAATCTCGTCATCGCGTTGAAGGAGGGTGGCGCGGCGGTAAGCCTCTGCGCCTCCAATCCTCTGAGCACGCAGGATGATGTAGCTGCGGCTCTGGCCAGAAATCATGACATTTTCGTATATGCGATCAAGGGTGAAAGCAAAAAGGTCTATTACCGTCACATATTGAACGCGCTCGAGATCAAGCCGAACATCACCATGGATGACGGGGCGGACCTGGTCTCCACCATCCACCGGCAAAAGCGGGTCTACCTGAAGGATGTCGTCGCGGGCACTGAAGAGACGACCACCGGGGTAATACGTTTGAGAAGCATGGCCGCTTCTTCTGTGCTCGAGTACCCGATCATTGCGGTGAATGAGGCACATACCAAGCACATGTTCGATAACAGGCACGGCACCGGGCAGTCCACCATCGACGGCATCCTCAGGGCTACGAACAGGCTCATGGCCGGATCTGAGTTCGTCGTTTCCGGGTACGGGTGGTGCGGCAAGGGGCTTGCCTTGAGGGCCAGGGGCATGGGTGCGCACGTCACCGTAACGGAGGTCGACCCGCTCAGGGCTCTGGAGGCAGTGATGGACGGCTTCCAGGTGGTGCCGATGAGCAGGGCTGCGCCGAAAGGGGATATATTCTGCACCGTTACGGGCGATGTCGATGTCATTGATGAAAAGCATTTCCTGCTCATGAAAGACGGTGCGATTGTATGCAACTCCGGTCACTTCAACGTCGAGATCAACCTCAAAGCCCTGGAAAAGCTCACGGTGAAAAAGAGGGAAATAAGGGAATTTGTCGTCGAATACACCCTCGAGAACGGAAGAAGGATTTTTCTCCTCGGGGAGGGACGGTTGATCAATCTCGCCGCCGCAGAAGGCCACCCGGCGAGCGTCATGGACATGTCCTTCGCAAACCAGGCCCTCAGTGCCGAGTTCATCGTGCGCTCCGGAAAGGGGCTGGAGAATAAAGTCCACAGCGTTCCCCCTGAGATAGACAGGAAAATTGCCGAAATGAAGCTCCGCGCGATGGGCGTGAAGATAGACCGGCTCACCGCGCGGCAGAGGGAATATCTATCGTCCTGGCAGGAGGGGACCTGAAGATACCTCGTTTTGCAATCGCCGGGGGATTTCAGGTTCCCGGTGAGGGCAGGATTACGATCCGCAGCTTCGGGGGCTTTGCTCAAGACAGGACAGGTATCCCCTTTTTCTTTAAAAACCTTCAGACCCGGAGCTTCTTGTAGACCAGGTAAGCTACCCCCGCCACCAGCAAAACGGGCGCCCAGGAGGCCGCCAGGGGTGGGAGAATTCCTTTGCGGCCCGAGGCGATGAAAACGGAAAAGAGGGCCCAGCAGGAAAAGCCGATCACCACGGACAGGACCACGCTCGTGATGAGGACTCCCTTCCTCGGTCCAACCAGGGAGAAGGGTGCTGCGAGGAAGATGATGACCAGGTTGAGGGTGAGGTAGGAGAAGCGCGAGTGATAGTCCACGAGGTAGCTGCGCGCGTCGAAGCCCTTGTGCTTTATCTCCCTGATGTACCGCGACAGGTCTCTCGAGTTCATGTCCGCGGGAGACTTCTGGGAACTGAAGAAGGTGTCGAAGCTCGCGGGGAGCTCAAGTGATGTGCCGGCCACTTTTGCCATACTCGGTTGCCCTTCGAGGGTAAGGATATCGACGTTTTTCAGGTTCCACACGCCGTTGTACGTCGCTTCCCGCGCATCGAATCTCTGCTTGAGATTCCCCCGGTCGTCGAGGACGAGATAGGTGAAGCCGAGAACACTGCTTTTTTCTTCATCGAGCAGGTGGGCTACGATCAACCCGTCTTCCACTTTCAGCCAGTACCTGTTCTGGAAAAACCTTGCGGCCCGCTCTTTCTTCCTTATGTAGTTTGCCTCGATGTCCCGCGCTGCCAGCGAAGTCCTCGGCACGACAATTTCCGACGTAAGGAAAGAGAGGAAAGCGGAAAAAACGGCGATGACGAGGATCGGCCCGATGATCCCCATGAGGCTCACGCCGGATGCAAACATTGCGATAGTCTCGTTGAACCTGGACCTGATGACGAGGAGGAGGACCGATGAAATCAGCAGGGCAAAGGGGAGGAAAGCGACAAAATATTCGGGAGTTTTAAGAATGTAGAACTTCAGGATCACATCGTTGCCCGCCCCGTATAGGTAAAAGTTGTCGAGGTGGTCCATCAGATCGACGAGGTGAAAGAGCATGATGATGAAAATGAGGGTGAAAACGAGCGTTTTCAGGTATTCCGTGCTTATGTATCTCTTGAGTATCGGGATCAACTTTTCATCCCCGTCAGCTTCCGGAATTTATCGGCGAAGGATGGATCTTTTTCCATCCACGTAAAGACAATTACCGTCACGAGGCCAAACAGGATATTGGGGAACCATATTATTCCAATGGACAGCGCGGGGGATGCGTTCTTTAAACTCTTGGCCACTCCGAGAAAAAGGTAGTATATAAACACCATTACGCCGGTGATGATGAGGGATGACGATTTTCCCCTGCTCCTCTGCACCGATCCCAGGGGAACGGCGAAAAAGGCGAAAACGATGCAGGAGAAGGGGAGGGATAGCCTCCGGTTGAGGGAGAATATGAGATCGACCATCCTGTTTCTGGAGGTCCCCCCCTTTCTGATGACTTTGAGTATTTCCGCCACCGACATCTCTTTGGGCTTTTTCACATGAAGGGAGGCTTTCCCCTCGCCGCCGTCTATGTTGAACGAGAGCTTTTCAAAGGTTACCACGTGGTGTGCATCGTTTTTCGCGATTTTCTGGTCCATGATTCCGTTGCTCAGGAGGAGCCCACCCTCTTCCTTTTCCCGGGAGGGGACCCTCTCTCCATTTTGGGCGGTTATGATTATCGGTTCGTCGAAGTTTTTCTTTTCCGATATCATGATTCTGTTCAAATTCGCTCCGTCAGGGCTCATGTGCTCAACGTAGATGAGCGTCGTATCGGTGAGCTTGATGAATACACCCTCTTTGATGATTTCCCTCGACCCGTAGTAAGATAGTTTCCGTACCGTCGTGAAAAGGTTGTTATAGCCAGCTGCCGCCCCATATAGGGTCAGGTAGAGAAGGCCGAAAAAGCAGATGAGAGAAGTAACGACAACGGGAGGTAAAAGCTGTCTGATGCTTATGCCGGATGATCTGATGGCCACGAGTTCGCTGTCAATGGAGAGCCGTGAGAAGGTGATCGTCACGCCGAGGATCAGCGACACCGGTATGCTTATCTCCAGGAATGCAGGGAGGGAGTAGAGAATGAGCTTTCCGATTTCAAGGGGTGGGACGCCCCCTGCGATGATATAATCTGAAATCTTGATGAGCTGCTGGGCAATCACGATAAGGGTGAAAATGAGGACGCCGGCGATGACAGAGGGGAAAAGTTCTTTCAGTATTGCGCGGTTTATTCTCGTCATTCCGTATCGGGGGTTCGGCTCATTTTCATTTCATAGTAATACAGGAAATAGAAATCCTCAAGATGACAGGGCTGTATGAGCAGGAAGAGGGCAATAATCATTGTGCTGGACGGAGTGGGTATCGGAAGCGCACCGGATGCTTCGCTCTATGGGGATGAAGGTGCGAACACGCTCGGCCATGTTCTGGAGGTGACGGGTGTTAACCTTCCCAACCTCGCCGGCCTCGGCATGGGCAATCTCGGGCAGTTCAGGGGACTGCCTCCCGTGTTAAAGCCCCTGGCCTGTTACGGGTCTCTCCATGAGAGCTCTGCCGGCAAAGACACGGTTACCGGTCACTGGGAGATGATGGGGATAACGGTGCGGGAACCGTTCCCCGTCTTTCCCGATGGTTTTCCTTCCCACGTCATGGAGGCCTTCGAAAGGGAGACGGGATTTGGATACCTCTGGAACAGACCTGCATCCGGCACGGAGATTATCGCGCGGCTTGGACTCGAGCATATGAGGACGGGGAAGCTCATCGTATACACATCGGCCGACAGTGTTTTCCAGATCGCCGCCCATGAGAAGGTTTTGCCCGAGGAGGGCCTGTATCGTGTATGCCGGAAGGCGAGGGAAATCGTGAATCCCCTGCGGGTTCTCCGGGTCATCGCACGGCCGTTCTCGGGGGAGGAGGGAAATTTTTTCAGAACATATGGACGGAGGGATTTTCCCCTCGAGCCCGAGGGGGATACCGTTGCAGACATCCTTGCGAAAGAAGGCATAGAAGTGGTATCCGTGGGAAAGGTGGGGGAGATGTTTTCCGGGAGGGGATTTTCGCGGATCATCAAAACGGCGGATAATGATGAGACGACCAGGGTGCTGGTCGACTGTATCAGGAAGGCCCCATCCGGCCTTATTTTCGCGAACCTGACCGATTTCGACACGGTCTACGGCCACAGGAACGACGTGCAGGGTTTTGCAGGAGCCCTCGCTCGATTTGACGGTGCCATTCCCGGGATCCTGAAGTGGCTCTCAGCGGACGACATGGTTATCGTTACGGCGGACCATGGGAACGATCCCACCTACCCGGGCACCGACCACACGAGGGAGGTGGTGCCCCTCCTCATATACCGGAAGGGGAGGGCGGGCAGGAGTCTCGGGGTGAAACACACTTTTTCCGTTGTCGGGGCGACTGTCCTGAAATATTTTCAGCTTCCCCTTTTCTCTGCCGGGGAAGCGTTCAACGAGGTGCTCTGAGGGATGAAGGTAATACGGGGAATTCAGAATCTCGAGGATTTCAAGGAGGGAAGTTATGTAACCATCGGGATTTTCGACGGTGTTCACCTCGGCCACCAGAAGATATTGAAATCCTTGAAGAAAATGGCAGGCAGGCATGGGAAAACGGCCCTGTTGACGTTCCATCCCCATCCGGTTAAGTTTTTCAACCCCGGGGGAAGATTCTACGAACTTTCAACGGTCGACAGAAAGATCGACCTGGTTTCGCCTTTCGGCATCGACTTCTTCGTCCTTTTTCCCTTTGGAGAAGGTGTGGCGGACATGCCCCCTGAGGTTTTCACCAGAAAGATCCTCGTGGGCATGTTCCGTGTCAAGGGCGTCGTGGTGGGGTACGATTTCTTCTTCGGAAAGGGACGCATCGGCGATACGAAGCTGCTCAAAAAAATGGGAAAAGAGTTTGGATTTGACGTGGAGGTAATAGAGCCGGTCAGGTTCATGGGCTCGATCGTCTCTTCGACGAGGATAAGGGAGCTTATCCTCTCGGGGAAAGTGCGGGAGGCAGCCCTCTTCCTTGGAAGGAACTACAGGATCTGCGGAACGGTGGTCCGGGGGGCAGGCAGGGGAAGGACCCTCGGGTTTCCAACGGCAAACATCGATTTCCAGAGCGAGATCATACCTCTTCCGGGAGTGTACGCGGTAGTCGTGCATATGGGTGGCGAAAAATTCCGGGGTCTTACGAACATCGGCTTCAACCCCACTTTCGGGGAAAAGACGCTCAGGGTCGAAGTGCACATGCTCGACTTTTCAGGGGATATATACGGCAGGGAGATTTCGTTACACTTTATTGATAGAATAAGGGATGAGAGGAAGTTTGCCTCCGCAAACGACCTTATCGGGCAGATGAAAAGAGACGTTAAAAAGGGCAGGAAGATCCTGGAGACGGTTGATGGGCGCGGGATTTCAGACACGACTGAATAAGATTCGAATCCTTCGAGCGCTGCTTTTTCTCCTGTCCACTGCGGCGCTCCTTCTCGTGGTTTCCGGATGCGAGCGGGTCAAGGAGCCGGACACGCAGAAGCAGGCGACAGTGGGTGGAGGGCCCGGTGCGGCTGCTGCGGTCAGTGACCTCGACATTATACGAAGCATGGAGCAGGCCTTCGTGCGGGTTGCGGATGACACGGTCCCGTCGGTGGTGAACATAAGCACCACACCCAAGATCAAGCAAAAAGATACGACGGAAAAGAAACCCTTCCTTCACGACTTCTTCGAGGGTATCTTCCCCATGATCCCTCACGGAGCAGAGACGAGCCTCGGGTCGGGGGTCGTCATTTCCGATAAGGGCTACATCGTTACCAACGAGCATGTAATCAGGGATGCGGGGGAGATCACGATCAGGCTGTTTGATTCAAGCGAGTACAAAGCCAGGGTGATCGGGGCAGACCCGAAGACGGACATAGCGGTTTTGAAGGTATCTGCGGAGAGGAAGCTCGTCCCCGCGAAACTCGGGGATTCGTCGGACCTGAGGGTCGGACAGTGGGCGATTGCCGTGGGAAACCCCTTCGGGCTGAATTCCACGGTGACCGTCGGCGTCATCAGCGGCAAGGGAAGAACTGACATCGGCATTGAAACCTATGAGGACTTCATCCAGACGGATGCATCGATCAATCCCGGCAACAGCGGGGGCCCCCTGTTGAACCTCGATGGCGAGGTAATAGGAATCAACACGGCAATCATAAGCTCGGGGCAGGGAATAGGGTTTGCTATCCCTATCACTCTCGTGAAAAACATAACCGAACAGATAATCAAGACAGGGGGAGTGAGGAGAGGTTGGCTCGGGGTCGGCATTCAGGACTTAACGGTCGACCTTGCCGCATCCTTCGGCATCCCGCAACAGGTGGGGGTGCTGATAAACAACATCTTTGCGGGTTCGCCTGCCGAAAAGGCGGGCCTGTTGAGAGGAGATATTGTTTTTGCCTTCAACGGGGAACCCGTGAACTCGGTCAGGGAGTTCCAGCGCATGGTGGCGACCTATGAGGTGGGGAAGAAGGCGAGCGTGGATGTCATGAGGGAGGGAAAGAAGATTTCCCTGGATGCGGTCATTGCCGACAGCCCCAAGGAGTCGGATATATTTTCTTTCAAAGATCCCGAAGCGGATGTTCTCGGCCTCGTGGTGGGTGATATCCCCGAGTCGATAAAAAAGAGCGTCGGTGTTACCGGGGGCGTGAGAATCGAGGCAGTCTTGCCCGGGGCGCCGGCCTATCTCGCCGGGATGAGAAACGAGGATATCATAATCGACCTCAACAGGATGAAGGTCGGGGATGTTGCCGATTACAACAAAATCATCGATTCCCTCGAAGGAGGCGATGTGCTCTCCGCCCTCGTCCTGAGAAAAGGAAGGACTCTGTATTTGGCGCTGAAAATAATGTAGAATCTACAGCAAAAACAAGGGAGGTTTTGCTTTGGAGAAGGTCAAAGACCCCGATGTTGCAAGGAGGATCGCCAGGGCTGTTGTCTCGGATATTGCCCTGTACAACGCGGCAAAGATGGAGGAGGGAATCAGAAACGACAATCTTTTCACGATTTTGAAAGATGAAATCGAAGAGGGAAGGCAGTACTACGAAAACCGGGTCGATCAGGAGATCCTCGAGAGCTATAACCTGTTCGAGAGGGCTCTGGTCGACATCCTGGTGAAGCAGGCTCCGAAAATCCCGTCCAAGATCTGGTGATATGCCTGAATCATTTTCTTTCCTTGTCTCAGACAGAGGGAAAACGTCCCGGCTCGACGTGTACATTCTGGAAAAACTCCCACACCTATCGAGGTCGTTTGTTAAAAAAATCGTTGATGGGGGAGGTGTCAAGGTCAACGGGACCGTGCCGAGAAAGGCAGGGGAGATGGTCCGGCATGGAGACGCGGTCGAGATCTTGATCCCTGATCCCGAAGTTCCCCGCCTCGTTCCAGAAGATATTGATATCAGGATCATTTACGAAGATGACTCCGTTGCGGTCATAGAAAAGCCCTCCGGTCTCGTCGTCCACCCATCCTACGGCCACCCCTCGGGGACCCTGGTGAATGCCCTAATCGGGCGGTTGAAAAAATTATCCAGCGAAGGCGGCGCAGCCCGCCCGGGTATCGTACACCGGCTCGACAGGGAGACGTCAGGAATCATGCTCGTGGCGAAAACCGATCGTGCCCACAGGAGGCTGGCGAGGCAGTTTTCCCTCCACACCATCTCGAGAAAATACAGGGCAATCCTTTTCGGGCTGTTGAGGAAAAAGACAGGAGCCATCGAAACTTTCATCGGCAGGCATCCCCGGCACCGGAAGAAGATGAGCGTGTTGCCCGACAGGGGGAAGAGGGCCCTGACCGAGTACCGGGTAATTGATGAAAGGGCGGATTTTTCTCTTGTCGAGTTTACCCTTAAGACGGGGAGGACGCACCAGATCCGCGTTCACGCATCCCACCTCGGCCATCCCGTCGTGGGTGACCGGGTGTACTCGAGCCGCAGCAGAATAATCAAACGCGGAAGCGGGAGGAGTGAAAGAGAGCACGTCGTTGACAGGAACCTTCTGCACGCCTTCCACATCGGCTTCCGGCACCCGGAATCGGAGGGATGGATGGACTTTTCGATAGAAACCCCCCCGGAGTTCAAAGAGTTCTGGAAATTTCTGGCATAGCAATGGACGGTTTCCTTGTATATCAGTCATCCGTGCTGAACGGCATTCGGGGTTTCGTGCACGCCTTCGGTTCCCGGGGGCTCGACACGGAATCGCCGGATGCTGTGCCGGAAGGGCTCAGATTTCTCGGTATCCCCCCGGACAGAATATTCACGCTCCGGCAGGTACATTCCCCCCGTGTTCTCATTGCGCGGGAGGAAGATCTCGAGAAAAGGGGGACCATAGAAGCGGACGGTGCCGTCTGCGTCAGCCCCGGGATGGGCACGGCAATCCTCACCGCGGATTGCCTTCCGGTGATCGTCGCTTCAGAGTCCTGTCCCGGATTCTTGATGATTCACGGAGGGTGGCGGGGCCTCGATGGTGGAATTGTCGAAACGGGTTTGGCGCTCTACCGCAAAACCACCGGTGCTCCCCCCGAATCGCTGAGGGCGGCCATCGGTCCCTCTGCATCGGCCTGCTGCTATGAAGTGGGCCGGGATGTGGCCAAGCTCTTTGTCTCCCTTTACCCCGAGTGCCTGACCGGGTCGAAAGGGGACAGGTTCCTTCTCGACTTGAAAGGGATTTGCCGGAAAAAGCTGGTTTCATCGGGGCTTCTAGAGGAGAGCATAGACGTCCTGCGGGAGTGCACGGTCTGTGACGGTCGGTTTCACTCCGTCCGGAGAAGCAGCGAAAACAGGCTCAGGCAGATAAGCGTTGCCTACATTTCATGAAGGAACAGGAGCGGGGCATGAGCAGCTATCCAGATCTGCTCACGGGTGGCGTGAGGAACGTACCGTCAAGGCACACCCAAGAGGCAGACCGGCGAAGCGAAAAGGCCTGCAGATGAATCTAACATGATGAGGGAAATGATTTCTCTATTGCCTGGGTTTCCCCGAGTCATATTTTGCTTGACTTTTGCCGGGTGAGGATTGAAAATATCACTGTATTTAACAGAGGGACCCACCGAGGTATACCTATTTCTATTAAAACTCACGCTCACGGCAATTAACTCATCGTGAAAACCGACATATGAGTATCAAGGAGTAATTTTATGAACCTGAAAGACCTGAAAAAAATGCGCATCAGTGAACTTACGGAAATTGCGAAGCAACTTTCTATCGAGGGTGCAGCGGCGCTGAAAAAACCTGAGTTGATATACGCTATTTTGCAGGCGAGCCAGATTTCAGACCAGGAAGAGATCGTTGTCCAGGGAGAGGGTGTGCTGGAGATTCTTCCCGACGGGTATGGTTTTCTCCGGTCCCCCGATTCGAATTACCTCCCCGGCCCGGACGATATCTATGTGTCGCCGTCGCAGATCCGCAGATTTGTCCTGAAAACGGGTGATACCGTTACGGGCCATATCCGCGCTCCCAAGGGTGAGGAGAAGTACTTCGCTCTCCTGAAGGTTGAGAAGATAAATCACGATGACCCGCAATACGCGATGGACAAGATCATCTTCGACAACCTGACTCCACTCTACCCGATGGAGAAATTCAGCCTTGAATATGATCCCGAGAATATCTCGACCCGCATAATCGACCAGGTCGCACCCATCGGGAAAGGGCAGCGTGCCCTGATAACGTCGCCGCCCCGGGCAGGGAAGACGATTATCCTCCAGAACATAGCAAATGCCCTCACCACCAACCACGAGGAGATCGTCCTCATCGTGCTCCTCATCGACGAGAGGCCTGAAGAGGTGACCGATATGCAGCGCAGCGTAAGGGGTGAAGTGATCAGTTCCACCTTCGACGAGCCGGCACAGAGGCATGTCCAGGTGGCGGAGATGGTTATCGAGAAAGCGAAGAGGCTCGTGGAGCACAAACTCGATGTGGTGATTCTCCTCGACAGCATAACCAGGCTTGCCAGGGCCTACAACGCCGTTGTTCCCCCTTCGGGCAAGGTCCTTTCAGGGGGCGTGGACGCAAACGCCCTTCAGAAGCCGAAGCGGTTTTTCGGGGCTGCCAGGAATACCGAGGAGGGCGGCTCCTTGACCATCATCGCGACTGCGCTCATAGAGACGGGAAGCAGGATGGACGAAGTCATCTTCGAGGAATTCAAAGGTACCGGAAACATGGAGCTGGTCCTTGACAGGAAAATTTCCGAAAAGCGGATATTCCCTGCTATCGATATCAACAAGTCCGGCACGAGGAAAGAAGAGCTGTTGATCGACAAGAACGACCTGAACAGAATATGGATACTTCGGAAGTTCCTCTCTCCTCTTTCTCCGGCCGAGAGCATGGAGTTTTTGATAGACAAGGTCTCAAAGACCAAGACCAACAAGGAGTTTCTCGAATCTATGAATCAGTAGGCGCTGTCCGCTCTATCGGTTAACCGGAAAACTTTCATTGAAATAAATGTGAAAAGTGGAGGAAGCAAATGAAAAACGACATCCATCCGAAGGTCCAGAAGGCGGTGGTCAAATGCGCCTGCGGGAACACCTTTGAGACGCTTTCCGTTCTCTCGGAGATCAAGGTCGCCATCTGTTCCAACTGCCATCCCTTCTTTACGGGCAAACAGAAGATCGTCGATACCGCGGGCCGGGTGGAGAAGTTCAGAAGGAAGTATGGCCAGCCGGAAAGTGAACAGTGATGAACCGGGAATTTCATGTATGTTGAACTGCTGAAATACACCACCGACCCGGAGAAGGTAGTCGCACTCGCAGCCCGTCTCTGCTACACAAAATCAACCGTTGAAGATCTGAACTCAAATCTTTCCCACGATTATGCGAAAAAGCTGGTGAGGAAGATCATCTCCCTCGGGCACCTCTCCGTTCTGGAGCACGTGAGTTTTACCTTCGGGGTGGAAGGTATATCGAGGGCCACGTCCCACCAGCTCGTGCGGCACCGAATCGCCTCATATTCCCAGCAGAGCCAGCGCTACGTTGAATTTGACAATATCGAGATCGTCATCCCCCCCTCGATTCAATCGGACGGCGAGGCGCTCGCGAGTTTCCGGGAAAAGATCACGGGCATCGAGTCCCTCTACCGCATGTTGATCGAGAAGGGTATCCCCCCCGAGGATGCCCGTTATATACTTCCCAACGCGGCGATTACCCGCATCATCATCACGATGAACGCCCGTGAGCTGAATCATTTCTTTCAGCTGCGCTGCTGCAGGAGGGCCCAGTGGGAGATACGCAATATGGCGAAGGAAATGCTGAAGAAGGGAAGGGAGGTGGCTCCCGTCATATTCGAGAAATCCGGGCCTGGTTGCCTGAGGGGCCCCTGCACGGAAGGTGAGTTCACCTGTGGAAAGCCAGATGAAGTCAGAAAAGAGTTTCTGGACCTCTGAGTCCCCTGTTCCAGGTCGGTTACGTGAGGTATAGGTCGTGAATATCGACAGGGAATTCGTCCTGGGAGGACAGGCGGTGATAGAAGGCGTCATGATGAAAGGCGGCGACAGGTATG
Organism: Deltaproteobacteria bacterium; assembly: GCA_011773515.1. Classification (NCBI taxonomy): domain Bacteria; kingdom Pseudomonadati; phylum Myxococcota; class Myxococcia; species Deltaproteobacteria bacterium. The sequence goes on along the minus strand of WVXK01000114.1, from coordinate 40,002 downwards.
CGGTTGCAGTCAGGTCGCCCTCGGGAGGGATCGTGTGCGAAAGGTTCTCTATCGAAAGCGGGCGTTTCGCGAAAAAACTGCAGAAGACGGTCTTTTTAAGGGGACTGATAATTCTTTTCTCGATGCTCGTGATCGGCCTGAAGGCCCTGAACTATTCCGCTGCAGTGGCAACGCAGGAAGAGGAGAAAGGGTTTTCCCCTCTCCTCATGGGCGTTACCGTGATCATGGCTCTGTGCCTGGCCCTGGTCCTCTTTTTCCTTCTTCCCTTTCTTGCGGGGCTCGGCTTTTCCGGGGCAACGGGCTTGCCGGTGGGGGGGGGCACCTTCAACCTCCTGGAGGGGGGCGTTCGCATTCTCGTTTTTCTCCTCTACATCGGGGCAATCTCGTATATAGATGATATCAGGAGGGTTTTTGAGTACCACGGGGCGGAGCACAAGGTGGTGAACGCGTATGAGGACAGTGCGGTTCTCGAGGCAAGCGAGGTGATGCGCTATCCGCGGTTCCATCCCCGGTGCGGTACCTCTTTTATTCTCTTCCTTCTCTGTATCAGCATCGTCGTGTTCAGCCTCGTACCGGCTGGTATGTCGGTGTTTGCAAAGGGTGCAATGCGCATCGTACTCCTCCCGATCATTGCCGGCATCTCGTACGAGTTCATAAGGCTGGCGGGAAAGAGGAAAAAATCGCTTGTTTTCAGATTGCTGTCCGGTCCCGGTATGCTCCTTCAGAAGATCACGACGAGGGAGCCGGATGTCAAACAGGTTGAAGTGGCCCTCGCTTCACTGAGCTCGCTCGATGGGCCCCTTGCCTGAAGGGAGATACGTGCAATGCTCGAGAGGCTTGAAACGATACTGAAGCGGGAAGCGGAACTTTCGAAGATACTGTCCGATCCCGACGTGATAGGCGATCAGAGGGTCTTCAGGGAATACGCGAAGCAGTATGCCGAGATCAGCGAGATAGCGAGTCACTACCGGGATTACAAGCGTACCCTCGCCGAACTGGAGGAAGCGCGGGAGATGCTCGTCGGCGAGGATGACGGAGAGCTCCGGGAGTTTATCAAGGAAGATATTACCCGGCTGGAGGGGCAGAAGGAGAAACAGGAGAGTGACCTCAAGGTGCTGTTGTTGCCGAAAGACCCGAGTGACGACAAGAACATCCTTCTCGAGATACGAGCCGGAGCGGGGGGCGAAGAGGCGTCTCTTTTTGCATCAGACCTTTTCAGGATGTACGCCATGTACGCCGAGAGGAAGGGCTTCTCCATTGAAATCCTGAGCTCCCACCCCACGGGCCTTGGGGGGTACAAGGAGATCATCGCCCTCATAGCGGGGAAGGGGGCATACAGCCTCCTCAAGTATGAAAGCGGCGTTCACCGTGTTCAGCGGATTCCCGAGACGGAAGGGGGCGGAAGAATACACACGTCCACGGCCACGGTTGCAGTCCTCCCCGAAGCAGAGGAAATCGACGTGGATATTCAACCGGACGATTTGCGGATCGAGGTGATGAGGTCTTCCGGGCCAGGGGGCCAGTCCGTCAACACGACGGATTCTGCAGTGAGAATAACCCACGTTCCTTCCGAAATAGTCGTCTCCTGCCAGGATGAAAAATCTCAGCACAAGAACAAGGCGAAGGCGATGAAGATACTGAGGGCCCGGCTTTTCGAGAGGGAGCAGAGAAAACAGATGGAAGAGATTTCAAAGATGAGGAAATCTCAGGTGGGGACGGGGGACAGGAGCGAGAGGATCAGGACCTATAACTTTCCCAAGAACCGCGTCAGCGATCACAGGATAGGTCTTACCCTCTATAACCTCCCCGATGTTCTCAGCGGAGAGCTGGATGAGGTGATCGACAATCTGGTAACCTACTATCAGACGGAAATGCTCAAGCAGGCCAAGTAAAGAGCCCGATGAAGGTATCGGATGTACTATCCATTGCGCGGCGTGAACTGGGCCGGATAGGGGTGGATGATGTCGATTCGGAGGCGCGGTTCATCACCTCCTGGGTTTGCGGGTTGGCCCCGGGGAAGATTCCCGTAGCGGGAGACGTTGAGATAGAGGGGATTTCGGAGCGGCTGGAGGGAGTCCTGTCGAGGAGGAGAAAGCGGGAGCCGCTTCAGCTGATCATCGGGAAATGGGAGTTTTTCGGCCGGGAGTTTTTCCTCGAGCCCGGCGTGCTCGTTCC
>WVXK01000114.1:0-37804 GCA_011773515.1 Deltaproteobacteria bacterium | reverse complement strand
GGGAGCGCTGAAGGGGCTCGAAGTGGGGCCGGGGGCCGGTGTGGTGTGCGTGACACTGCTCAAGGAGATGGAAAGCATCCGCATGGTCGCCGTCGACATCGCCCAAAAAGCGGTTGCCATGACTGAAAAGAACGCCGGTTTCCACCAGGTCCCGGAGAGGCTTAACGCCCATCGTGGTGACTTCAGGAATATTCCATCGGAGCTTTGCGGGGGCTACGATTTCATCATCTCCAACCCCCCGTATCTTTCGAAGAGGGAGTTTTTGCGGGCAATGCCCGAAGTGAGGGATTTTGAGCCGGAGGAGGCTCTCGTTGGAGGTGAGACGGGAATCGAATCGATCGTGGATATTGTCCGGATCTCAGATGACCATCTGGTTCCGGGGGGCTTCCTATTCATCGAGTTCGGTTTCGGCCAGAAAACGATGGTGTGCGAGATCATCGAAAGTAACGGATGGTTCGAGAAATGTGAAATAATAGATGACCTGGCGCGAATTCCCCGGGTCGCGGCTGCCCGGAAAAAGAGAGCGAGGGCATGAAGGGAAAAAGGCACCATTTCATCATTAAGGGAGGTCCTCCGCTTCGGGGGGAAATACTTCCCGGCGGGGCGAAAAATGCGATCCTTCCCATGATGGCGGCTTCGGTGGTCGCCGGCGCACCCCTTCGCATTCGCAACGTCCCGAAACTCGATGATGTGGATGTTTTCGGCGAGATATTGGAGCAGCTCGGGGGATCGGTTGAGCGGGAGAACGACACGGTCACGATGGATCAGTTTGCCGCAGATGCCTGCGAGGTGCCCTACGACCTGGCAAAGAGGCTGAGGGCTTCGGTTCTGCTCATGGGCCCCCTGCTGGCACGATACGGGGTTGCGGACATCCCCATACCGGGCGGGTGTGACATAGGTGACAGGCCGATAGACCAGCACCTCAAAGCGTTTACGATGATGGGCGCAAAGTGCGTGAAAGATCACGGGAAGTGGCACGTGACGGCTCCCGTGCTGAAAGGGGCCAGGATCGACTTTGACATGAAGACGGTGACGGGAACGGAGAACGTGCTGATCGCCGCCTGCCTGGCCCGGGGTGAGACGGTGATCAACAACGCTGCGCTGGAGCCGGAAGTGGTGGACCTGGCGCGATGTCTGAAGAAAATGGGCGCGCGTATCGAGGGAGAGGGCACGTCCACGATTCACGTGGAAGGCGTTGCATCGCTGGCAGGTGCGGAACACACGGCCATGCCCGACAGAATCGAAGCGGCGACCCTCCTTATTGCAGGGGCCATGACGGGGGGGGACGTCACGGTCCTTCACATCGGCCCTGAGCACCTTGAATCCGTGCTGAAAAAGCTAAAAGAGTCGGGTGCCCGTGTTTCCTGTGATGAGAGGGGCGTGCGGGTCATTCGCCGTGAGCCGGTCAGGAGCGTAACCGTGGCGACGAACCCTTTCCCGGGGTTTCCCACGGACGTGCAGGCGCAGTTCATGGCATACATGTGCCTGAGCGACTCGGTGTCCACCATCGAGGAGAATATATTTGAAAACAGGTTCAGGCACGTGGCGGAGCTTCGGAGGCTGGGTGCAGACATATCCGTTTCCGGAAAGGTGGCCGTGGTGAAGGGGGTTTCGGAGCTTTCGGGCGCCCCCGTCACGGCGACCGACCTTCGGGCTTCGGCATCGCTCGTTTTGGCGGGGCTCGTAGCGGATGGGGAAACGATTGTGAAAGACATAGAGCACCTCGACCGGGGATACGAGAAGCTCGAGGAGAAACTGAACAGTCTCGGGGCATCGATCAGGCGGTTGCCCGAGGAGGGTGAATGTGAAGTTATATACTGACGGGACGCGGAGGTTTGAGAGGGAGCTGACAGAACGGTCGGCGAGAGCGATGGGTCTGCCCGCCGCGGTGAAGGATGCCGTTGCCGGGATAATCGAGCAGGTGAGGAATGAGGGGGACGCGGCCCTGGTGGATCTGACGAGGAAGTTCGACGGCTTCGATCTCGCCGGGGAGGGTTTCGGTGTGGGCAGGGACGTGATGGAGGGTGCCTGGAACAGGGTGCCTTCCGGGGTGCGAAAGTCGCTCGAGAAGATGGCCGGGAGGCTGCGGCGCTTTCATGAGCAACAGGTAGACGGGGGGTACACGGTATACAACGATGCGGGGGGTGCGGTATCCCTGATGAACATACCCGTTGAAAGGGCAGGTGTGTACGCTCCCGGCGGAAAGGCAGCCTATCCATCGACGGTTTTGATGAACACCATTCCGGCGAAGGTTGCCGGGGTCCGGGAAGTTTTCGCCGCCGTTCCATCGCCCGGAGGGATTCTCTCCGATGACGTTCTGGCTGCATGCAGTGTGGCAGGCGTTGACATGCTCTTCCCCATCGGGGGGGCACAGGCCATCGCGGCGCTCGCCCTGGGGACGAAAACGGTGCCGAAGGTGGACGTCATCGTTGGCCCCGGCAATGTGTTTGTCACGGAAGCGAAACGGCAACTGTATGGGTCGGTGGGATTGGATATGCTGGCCGGCCCGTCGGAGCTGGTCGTTCTTGCAGATGCGAAGGCGGACGCGGCATTTGCCGCCTATGATCTCGTTTCCCAGGCCGAGCACGGCGAAGACTCCTTCGTTTCCCTTGTCACCGACTCGCCCGCGGTGGCAAAGGCGGTCGTGAAACGTGTGGGAGAGATTTCCCGAAAAGAGAAGAGATCGAAGATCCTGGCGGCGTCGCTTGCCGGTGCTCCCGTGTTTCTGGCAAGAGGGATGAAAAGGGCGGTGGAGATCGTGAACAGGCTTGCGCCCGAGCACCTGTCCGTTCAGGTCGAGAATCCCGGTTCAATCCTCTATGTTTTGAAAAATGCTGGGACAGTGTTCATAGGCCCCTATTCCCCCGTTGCCGTGGGGGATTACATTGCCGGGATAAATCACACGCTTCCCACGGGAGGGTCGGCGCGCTTTTTCTCTCCCCTGGGCGTCTATCACTTCATGAAAAAAATGAACGTCGTCTCCTATGATGCCACATCCCTGAAAAAGGACCTTCCCGATATCGTAACCCTCTGCAGGCGTGAGGGGTTGAATGCTCATGGAAACGCCGCTGCTGCGAGGTACGGGAAGGAGAGAAAAAGGAGGAGGTAATGGAGAGAAAAGGGAAGTTCAGCAGGAGCACGAAGGAAACATCCATCGATTTGTCGATAAACCTCGACGGCACGGGCCAGTACAATGTGGATACGGGTGTTCCCTTTTTCGATCACATGCTCTCTCTGCTGGCGAAACATGGGCTTTTCGACCTGCATGTCAAGGCGACAGGAGACATCGAAGTCGATTACCACCACCTCGTGGAGGACACGGCAATCGTGCTGGGAGCGGCAGTGAAAGAGGCGCTGGGAGACCTCAAGGGTATCAAGCGGTACGGTTTCGCCGCTATCCCCATGATAGAGGCATACGCGGAGGTGGCGGTGGACATAAGCAACCGTCCCCACCACGTGTTCAGGTGCGAGGTGCAGAGCGAGAAGGTCGGGCGGTTCGACACGGAGCTGGTCGAGGAGTTCGTGCGTGCTTTCTCCCAGTCCTCGGGGGTGTGTGTCCACGTGAACGTGCCTTACGGGAGTAACGCGCACCACACCATTGAGGCGATATTCAAGGCAATCGGAAGGGCCCTCGATATGGCGACGCTCATTGATGAGCGGACCAGGGGCATTCCATCGACGAAAGGAGTCATGTGAGTGGGGAGGGGCCCGTACATAGGGGTTGTCGATTACGGAATGGGCAACCTGATGAGCGTGTCCAGGGCATTTCTTTCTCTTGGATACGAAGTCCGAATCGGTGAAGAGGCCTCGCTGCTCGAAGGTGCCGCCGGCCTGGTCCTGCCCGGCGTGGGGGCTTTCAAGGATTGCATGGTCAACCTGGAAAAGAAGGGGCTTACCGGGTTTCTCAAAGATTGGTTCCGTGCCGGGAAGCCTTTCCTGGGTATCTGTCTGGGGCTTCAGCTGCTCTTTTCCGAGAGCCACGAGTTCGGCACGCACAGGGGCCTGGACCTCCTGAAGGGAAAGGTGGTGAGATTCGCCGATGACATGCAAAACGGCAATTCTCCCGGGGAAGGGGGGATATGGCGCACGCTGAAGATTCCCCACATGGGCTGGAACAGGGTGAACTATCCCGAAGAGAGCAGGTTCTTCAGGGGCATCCCGCAGGGGTCGTTCTTTTATTTCGTCCACTCCTACTATGTGGTCCCCCAGGAAGACATCGGTACCTTGATGACTGAATATGGCATCGACTTTGTTTCGGGTGTGGCGAGGGATAACATGCTTGCCGTGCAGTTCCACCCGGAGAAGAGCCAGAAGGTGGGGCTGAGGCTTCTCTCAAATTTCGGGGAGATTACCATGAGAGATTACGAAAGGAGGGCCTGATGGGGTTCCAGGTCATACCGGCAATAGACATCATGAAGGGAAAGTGTGTCAGGCTCAGGCAGGGAAAAAAGGAAGAGATGACCGTCTTTTCCGACGACCCCGTAATCGTGGCCAGGAGGTGGGCCGATCTCGGCGCGGAGATGATTCACGTTGTCGATCTCGACGGAGCGTTCAAGGGGGAACCGGTCAACTTCGGGGTTATCGAAAGGATGGTTGCGGACTCGGGTGCGAAAATCCAGGTGGGGGGAGGGATAAGAAACTTCGAGATCGCGTCGAGGTACTTCGATGCGGGGGTGTCGAAGGTCATACTGGGGACGACCATCGTAAGGGACAGGGACGAAATCAGGAGGATCATAGATGCCTATGGGGAAAGGGTGCTGGCGGCGATCGATGCGGTGGACGGTGCGGTAGCAATCAGAGGATGGGTTGAAGTGACGGGTATTCGCGCCGTCGATTTGGCCCGGGATCTTGAAAAAAGGGGGCTCCGCTCTTTTATTTACACCGACATTTCACGGGACGGCATGCTCGAGGGGCCTGATTTTGACCGGATCGAGTCCTTCGCGAAAAGCATAGAGGGCCACATCATCGCTTCCGGGGGAGTGTCGCAGATCGAGGATATCCGGAGGATCAAGAAGATTTCGGATACAGGGGCTCAAAAGAGGATTGTGGGAGTAATCGTGGGGAAGGCCCTTTACTCCTCGAAGGTAGATTTTGCAGAAGCCAGGAAGGCGGTGGGTGGCACCTGATGCTGACGAGAAGAATCATACCCTGCCTCGATGTGCGAGACGGCCGTGTGGTGAAAGGGGTGAACTTCGTTGACCTTCGCGACGCGGGAGATCCCGTCGAGGTAGCAGAGCGATATGACGAGGAGGGTGCCGACGAACTCACCTTTCTCGACATAACGGCCTCACACGAAAAAAGAGGCATCATCCTAAACGTCGTTGAAAGGACAGCCGAGAGGGTTTTCATGCCCCTTACGGTGGGGGGAGGGATCAGAATTCTCGATGATATCCGGGACCTCCTCCGGGCCGGCGCGGACAAGGTTTCGATCAACACGACTGCGGTTATCGATCCCGGCTTCGTGGGGAAAGCGTCTCGAAGGTTCGGCAGTCAGTGCATCGTTGTTGCCATCGACGCCAGGAGGGTTCCCGGCGGGGGAGGGAAGTTTGAGGTCTACACCCACGGAGGCAGAAATCCCACCGGCATCGATGCCGTGCGGTGGGCCAGGAAGGTCTGGAAACTGGGGGCGGGCGAGATACTCTTGACCAGCATGGACAGGGATGGTACAAAGGACGGTTACGATATCGAGTTGACGAAGGCGATAACCGGGGAGGTGGGGATACCGGTGATAGCCTCGGGTGGGGTAGGCACGCTCGAGCACCTCTATGAGGGTATCGCAGAGGGGAACGCCGATGCAGTGCTCGCGGCATCGATCTTCCACTACTGCGAACATACCATCGGGGAGGCCAAAGAGTACCTGCTCAAAAAAGGCGTTCCCGTGAGGATAGTTCAGTGATGGAATGAAAACCGTTGTGCCGCTCTCGATTTCTTTTCCTGCCCGAGCCGCTTGTGCCTGTCACAAAACGGACAAAATGCCGGAGGGAAGGCAGATGAATCTGGAAGAGCTCCTATCACGAATAACCTTCGACAGGTCCGGCCTCGCACCCGTCGTGACACAGGATGTGTCCGACAATACGGTTTTGATGGTGGCCTACGTGAACGCCGAGGCGATACGTCTGACCTGGGAAAAAAGGGTGGCCCACTACTTCAGCCGGTCGCGCAACAGGTTGTGGTTGAAAGGGGAAACCTCGGGCAATGTGCAGGAGATCGATGAAATATTGTACGACTGCGATATCGATACGCTGCTCTACCGGGTCAAGCCGAAGGGGCCGGCCTGCCACACCGGTGAAAGGACATGTTTCTATAGAAAGTTGACGTAATATACTATAATATGACCCTGTTTCGCTGCAGGGTCGCATTCCACTTTCCGGGGAGTTGTGCAGGCGTGGTTGACTGCATCTTTTGCAAAATCATAGAGAAGGATATACCGGCAACCGTCGTGTGGGAGGACGATGCGGTGATCGCCTTCAACGACATCAACCCTGTCGCTCCCGTCCATGTGCTGATCGTTCCAAAAAAGCACATGGTCAATTTGAATGACGTACAGGAAAGCGACGGGGACCTTCTCGGGCGCATGCTTCTCGTGGCGTCGAGGATAGCCAGAGAAAAGGGAATACACGAAAAGGGCTACCGGACGGTTATCAATAACGGCGGCGAGGGAGGCCAGATCGTCATGCACCTCCACATGCACCTTATCGGCGGAAAGCAGCTTGGCCATAAAATGGGATAAACAGGTTGACAGGATAAATAATTCTAGTATAGTATTAAAGGTTGATTCTATAAGAACAATCTAGGGGATGGAATTTCATGCCAGGCGTCAAGGTAAGAGAGGGTGAATCCTTCGAGATGGCCCTGAAGCGCTTCAAGAAGCAGTGCGAGAGGGCCGGGATTCTGTCGGAGATAAGAAAGAGGGAATACTACGAAAAACCGAGCGTGAAGAAGAAAAAGAAGATGCTCGCAGCCAAGAAAAGGGCACTCAAGAAGATGAGAAAAATGATTGTTTGAGGCTACATGTCCCTCAAGGAAAGGCTAAAACAGGATATGGTTAGCGCTACGAAATCACGTGATTTGGTAGCGCTTTCTACTTTACGGCTTCTGCTTGCGTCCGTTAAAAACAGGGAGATCGAGTTGCGCGAAGAGGCGGAAGACGGGGAAATAGTGAAGATCATCGCAACGAACATCAAGCAGAGAAAGGAATCGATAGAGCTCTATGAAAAAGGGGGAAGGCAGGATTTAGTCGAGAAGGAGAAAAAGGAGATAGATGTCCTCGAGACCTACCTGCCCCCGAAGATGGACAGAGATGAGATTATCGCGCTCATAAAGGACGTCATAAAAGATCTGGAAGCCCGGGGCATGCAGGACCTGGGCAGGGTCATGAAGGATATAATGCCCAGGGTTGCCGGGAGGGCAGAGGGGAAAGAAGTGAGCGATCTCGTCAGGGATCTTCTCTCAAAATAAAACGGAGCCATTTTTCGGATGTTCCGTTCTCCACAAACAAAATAGGGCAGCCAGACAAGCCGGATGACTATGAATGGGAGGATTTCCAGAAGGACTTTGGAGGAACTCAGGTTACGGTCCGATATTGTCGGCCTGGTTTCCGAGTATGTAGATCTCAGGAGGGCGGGATCGAGTTTGAAGGGGCTCTGCCCGTTTCACCGGGAAAAGACACCCTCCTTCTTCGTGAGCTCCGAAAAAGGGGTCTTTCACTGCTTCGGTTGCGGCACGGGAGGGGATTCTATCTCTTTTTTGATGCAGCTGAAGAAACTGGAATACCGCGATGCCGTCGAAGAACTGTGTGCTCGTGCGGGTGTGGAAGTCGTCGTGGAAGGAGGGAGGGATGACTCCGATACCGTCAGGACCATGTTCGACATCAACCGCTTCGCTGCCGATTTTTATCACAACCTTTTATTTCAAAAAGGTAACAGGGCGAATACATATTTGCAAGAAAGGGGCATCGAGGAGGATACGGCTCGAGAGCTGCTCATCGGGTATGGCGGAAGGGGCAGGAGGGAACTCGCCAGGGCGATTGCCATCGAAGGCCTCGATGCAAACATCGCCGTGGAAAGCGGGCTTCTTCTCAAAAGAAAGAACGGCGAGCTAGTCGACCGGTTTGCCGGAAGGATTATATTCCCCATATTTACCGTGACCGGGAAAATTGCGGGATTTGCGGGCAGGTCGATGGATGATGCCGGGCCAAAGTACATAAACAGTTCAGAATCAAGGATTTACAGAAAGAAAAACCTTCTCTACGGGCTGAACCTTTCCGGGAGATTCATCAGGGAAGAGGGGAAGGTTTTCGTGGTGGAGGGTTATACGGACTGGCTCATTCTGTGGCAGGCGGGAATCAAGAATGTCGTTGCTACCTGCGGCACAGCCGTTACCCCGGGCCATTTCCGGGAACTGAAGAGAATTTCCGATAAGGTGGTGCTGCTTTTCGACGGTGACATGGCGGGGAAAAAGGCGGCCGTTCGGTCCGTTTCGCCTGCTTACGAGGCGGGGGTCTCCCCCCTGGTCTTCTTTCCCCCCGGGAGACTCGACCCCGACGAATGGGTGAGAAAGGCGGGGGTGGAAGAGGTCAGGAGGGAACTGGCGGAAGCAAAGCTTCTCATGGAATACATCATTGAGGCAGCGATGAAAAAGTTTGACCTGAAAATACTTTCCCACCAGCTCGACTACGTGAGGCTGGTGGGCAAGTACCTGAAAAACGTGAAAGATCCCGTGGAAAGGGAAATTTACGTAAAGGAGATATCATCGAAGCTCGACCTCTCAGGGGACGAGATAAGAAAGTGGGTTGCATCCCGGGAAACTCCGGGCCGGCTTCGGTCTGTGGGGGAAAATATCGAGGGGGATATGCGGATAAACTTCGAGGAGGCACTTGTCGGTTTGCTGCTGAAGCACCCGGCGCTGGCGGGTAAAGAGGCCGCGAGGAAGGCCCTCTCCTCCCTCGAGGACCCGGAACTTGCCGAAATAGGGAAGAAAATCATTGCCGAATCGGGTGAAACTGGAACGGATATTGAATCGTCTATCTTAATAGAGGGCGAAGAGTATGCCTCGAGGGCCTCGAGGGCCGTTCTCGTTTATGAGCAGTTTTTTCCCGAAGAAAGGGAGGAAAACCTGCAAAAAATATTGGTTTTCATGGAACTGAAGCAAAGAGAGAGAAAGCTTGCAAAACTGGCCGATGACCTTCGTGAGGAAGAAAGTGACGGCAGGCGAGGCGAGATATTGAAGCTCCAGATGGAATTGAAGAGAGAAATTGAGGAAATAAGAAAAAACTTGTAAAGAGGAGAAATCTATGCCGAGAAAGCGCGGTGCAGATTCAATCCAGGGTTTGATAAAAAAAGGGAAGAAGCAGGGGTATATTCTCGTTGATGAGCTGAACAATGCGATTCCAAGGGATGTGGTGAACCCGGACCATATCGAGGATATCATGGAGATTTTCGGCGAAAACGACATCGAAATTGTCGACTCTGTCCAGAACCTGAAACTCCCTTCTCTCAAGCTTGCCTACGATGGGATGGTCGAGGAGCAGGAGGAGGAGCAACGGGTCGACCTCGGGGCGGTAAAGAGCAATGACCCCGTCCGGCTCTACCTGAAGGAGATGGGTTCGATTCCCCTTCTCAACCGGGAGGGGGAGATCGAGCTTGCAAAGAGGATAGAGCAGGGGGAAAGGGAAATAATTTCAGCAGTCAAGAGCTGTCCCATTGCCATGGAGGAGGTCTTCGGGCTGGGAGAGATGCTCAGAGCCGGGGAGTTGAGTATCAGGGAGGTTTTGAAGGATCTCGATGATGATTCTTCCGATGATGAAGAGGAGGAATTTTTGCAAAAGACCCTCGATACGATTGATGTTCTGAAGAGAAAATCGAAGCTCGTGGACAAGTATGCGAAGGAGCTTGCGGCAAAAAACGTAAGCGAGAAGAGAAAGGAGAGGGTCAGAAAAAGGCTCATCAAAACCAATGATGAGATAGATGACTCTCTGAATTCTATTCACTTAAAAGACAGGAAAGTAGAGGAGATCTGCAGGAAGATACGGAAATACGTGAACAGCATCGAGGAAAACGAGTCGATCCTGATGGATTTTTCCGAGAGCATGATTATGGACCCGGGAGATTTTCTCAAGGTGATGAAAAAGGCGAATTCCGAGGATAAGGGATTGGGCAGGGCGGCCATGAGGTTGAGGACCAAGAAGGAAGAGCTCTTGAAACTCGAAAGGGTGGTCAGAAAGGCTATGGACAACATCAAGAGCATCGAAGAGCAGAGCGGAATCTCGGCCGGGGAGCTGAAAAACATCCTCAACAACATTGAGCAGGGCGACAGGAAGATCAACAACGCCAAGCAGGCACTGATCGAGGCGAACCTCCGCCTCGTGGTGAGCATTGCGAAGAAATACACGAACAGGGGCCTTCAGTTTCTCGACCTGATTCAGGAGGGCAACATCGGGCTGATGAAGGCAGTCGACAAGTTCGAGTACAAGCGGGGGTACAAATTCAGCACCTACGCCACCTGGTGGATTCGCCAGGCAATTACCAGGGCTATCGCAGACCAGGCGAGGACGATCAGGATTCCCGTCCACATGATCGAGACCATCAACAAGCTCATCAGGACCTCCCGGTACCTCGTGCAAGAGCTTGGCAGGGAACCCTCTCCGGTTGAGATCGCCGGCAGGATGGACATTCCCCTGGAGAAGGTGAGGAAGGTCCTGAAGATAGCCAAGGAGCCCATATCCCTCGAAACCCCCATCGGCGAGGAGGAGGACAGCCATCTCGGGGATTTCATAGAGGACAAGAATACCGTTTCACCCACCGATTCCGTGATCAACCTGGACCTGGCGGACCAGATCAGAAGGGTGCTTGCCACCCTCACCCCGCGGGAGGAGAAGGTGCTGAGGATGCGTTTCGGAATCGGGGAAAAATCGGACCACACCCTCGAAGAGGTCGGCCAGGACTTCGATGTGACGCGCGAGAGAATCAGGCAGATCGAAGCGAAGGCCCTGAGGAAGTTGCGGCATAAAACCCGGGCAAGGATACTCAAGACCTTCACGGAGTGAGCAGGGCCACGCACGGATTGGCCGGCTGTTTCCGGCGATCGCACTCACGGTCACCGGGGGAAAAAGATAAAAACATTGACTATGAATAGCAAAGGTTCGATAATTTAAATTTATGGCACGTATTTGGGCCCATAGCTCAGTTGGTAGAGCCACCGGCTCATAACCGGTAGGTCCCTGGTTCGAGGCCAGGTGGGCCCACCACGATCATTATGGTTGAGAGAAATAAAATAAAGTCGGAAAAAGCATCTGCAATGCGCCGAATAGGTGCATTTTTTGTTTCTGGAGGAAGTTCAGGGTGGTCGAGTCGAAAAGGCCCGCAGTCAAAGATATACTGATGGCCCTGGACAAAAGATTTCCTTTTGGACGGGCTGCTTCCTGGGATAATGTAGGGTTGTTAGCAGGAGAAAAAGGAAAGAAGGTAGAGAGGATACTCGTTTCCGTTGACGTGACGCCTCGCCTGATCGATCGGGCCATCTCATCCCAATACGATCTCATCATCACTCACCACCCGCTGTTTCTGGAGCCTGTGAGGCGGGTGACCGACGAGGCAGAGGAAGGCCTTTTACTCGTCAAGATCTTACGAAATGGCATTTCCCTTATTTGCGCCCATACCAATGCCGACCTCTCGCCCGTGGGCGTGTCGAGGGAGCTTGCAGAGAGGATCGGCCTCGTGAACCAGTCCCCCCTGGGGGTGGCGACGAGGGTAAAGCAGCATAAAGTTGTGGTCTTCGTGCCTCCGGCCGACGTGGGAAAGGTGCTGGGGCAGGCTTTCCTTGCGGGAGCAGGACAGATCGGCCAGTACACGTCCTGCTCGTTCAGGACAGCCGGAACGGGGACATTTTTTCCTGAGCAGGAGGCCCGCCCGTACCTGGGGGAGGTGGGAGAGCTAAACAGCGTTGCGGAGGAGCGGGTCGAGTTCGTCGCAGACGACAGGGTGCTGCCGGGTGTTCTCGATGCGGTCAAGAAATCTCACCCTTACGAAGAGCCGGCAATTGATGTATATCCCCTGGCCACGGAGCTGCCTGACGGCTGGCTCGGGATCAGGGGCGAACTTTCCCGCGAGATGACCCTGGAAGAGTTTCTCACCCACGTCAGGGACTCGGTCAGGCCGACGACGATCAGGCACACCGGTGACCTCGGCACCACGGTACGGAAGGTGGGAGTCCTTGCCGGAAGCGGCGGGGGGTTTGTGGAGAACGTGGTCGGCACCGATGTCGACGTCTTCGTAACGGGAGACCTGAAGCACCATCAGGCACACCGGCTTGCTCACGCATCCATCATCGCTGTGGACATCGGGCACTTCGATTCCGAGAAGTTCATCATGGAAAGGTTCAAAGATGTCATCGAGGAGGATTTCGGAGGTTCAGTCACCGTCGACACCTTCGATGAGCCGACTGAATACATGAGGGTTTTCCGATGAATACCCAGACGTCTTTAACGCTATCAAAATATCAAAACAGGGACACGGAGGTGTGAATTGCTGGAAGATGTCAAGACAATGTTGATGCTTCAGGAGGTGATGTTCAAGATAAAGGGCCTCGAGGACGAGAAAAACGCAACTCCGGAAAGGATCGCCGACCTGAAGCAGGAGATGCTTTCCGCGGGGGAGGAATTTCAGGAGGTTTCGACCGAATACGATAATTTGAGGAAGCAGAAAAAAGAGATCGAGTATCAGCTGGAGGATGAAAGAGAGACGGTCGAGCGGGGTAAGGCACGGCTTATGACGATCAAAACCAACAGGGAATATTTCGCGATGCTCAAGGAAATAGACATGACGAAGCGGATCAACCGGCAGAGAGAGGAGGAGCTGCTCGAGCTTATGGTCAGGTTCGAGGAGGTCGAGGCAAAGCACGGCGCGGCGAAGGAGCGGTACGAGGCCCTGAAGAAGGAGTTCGACCTGAAAATGGAGGCAATCGAGAAGCACATGAAAACCTTCGACGGCGAGATTGACAAGCTCAAGAAGGAAAAAGAGTTGATTGCAAAGAGGCTGGACGTCAACAAGACGAAACGGTTCGAACTCGTTTTTAACAGGAGGAACGGTATCGCCGTTGTTCAGGCAAAGAATTACATCTGTACCGGGTGCAATATGAACATCCCCCCCCAGCTCTACAACATGATTCAGAAAGAGGACAGGCTCTACGAGTGCCCGAATTGCAGCAGAATCCTCTATTACGAGAATGACAAGGAAGTAGAGGCCTTCGAGGGCTGAAGGCGGGTGAAGTACTTCCTCTACATCGACGGTGCTTCCCGCGGAAATCCGGGAAAATCGGGGGCAGGATATGTGGTGAAGAACGTGAAGGGGGAGGAGGTTGGCTCGGGAAGCAGGTACATCGGCATTCAAACAAACAATTATGCAGAATACACAGCGCTTCTCCACGGCCTGGAGCTTTCATGCGAGATCGGCATTCGCGACGTGGAGATCCTCTCCGACTCACAGCTGCTCGTGAGGCAATTACAGGGCGAATATAAAGTTCGCTCCCCAAACATCGATCCGCTATACAGAAGGGCTTTGAAATTGTTGGAAAATTTTAATTCTGCTACAATAGTTCACATAGACCGGGAACGCAACCGGGAAGCGGACCAACTGGCAAACCTGGCGATAGACAGGGCAGATGATACGTCCTGAGAAGGGCAGGCGGCCGCTGAAGGAATACCCTTCAGAGGAAAGTCCGAGCTCCACAGGGCAGGATGCTGGGTAACACCCAGTGGGGGTGACCTCAGGAAAGTGCCACAGAAAACAGACCGCCGGCACGATGCCGGTAAGGGTGAAAAGGTGAGGTAAGAGCTCACCGCATCCCGGGTGACCGGGATGGCACGGCAAACCCCATCTGGAGCAAGATCAAATAGGAGAGCGCTCCCTCTTGAGGGAAAAGGATGGCCCGTCCGATGCTCTCGGGTCAGATCGCACGAGGCCGGCAGGCAACTCCGGTCCCAGAGTAATGGTCGCCGACATGAGCATTTTTCATGTACAGAACTCGGCTTATGCCCTTCTCAGGCATTTCATACGATGCGTTCCGTTTCGCTCCATCACCTTTCTCTTTCCCCCGGTAAAGTTTTCCGAAATTCTGCTTGACACCCCCCCCCGGAGACGACTATAAATAGTTGCAGTGTATAAATGTGGTATAAAGTGTATTAAAGGGGAACTTTAATGCATTTTCGGGGGAGATTCGAATTCACGGTGGATCCCAAGGGGAGAGTAAACATCCCATCAAAGTTCAGGGAGATTCTTCAGAAAAACGGTGAGGATTTTGTCGTCATTACGAATCTGGACGGGTGCCTCCTGGTCTATCCCCAGTCGGAGTGGTTGAGAATTGAGGAGAGGGTTGCCCGGGCCCCGTCGATGAATGTAAATGTCTCCAATTTCGTTAGGTTTTTTCTCGGAAGCGCTTCCGAGGTGGCGATCGACAAGCAGGGGCGGATCCTCGTGCCGCAATCCCTCAGGGACTATGCGCAATTCGAGAGAGATGTGGTCATCATGGGGGTGGGGAAGAGGTTTGAAATCTGGTCCAAGGACGCTTATTTCAACAACTTCAGGGAATCCGTGGAGATGTTGAAAGACGAAAAGGCGCGGGAGGAGATTCAAAATATCGTTGGCATATGAAAAGAGGGAGATATTGGTTCACCGGCCGGTGCTTCTTGATGAGGTTGTTCGTTACCTTTCACCCGAAAGAGGCGGTTGGTATCTGGACTGCACCCTGGGCGGGGGAGGTCATACCGCCGCTATTGCCGCAAAGATCGGTGGTAACGGTACGCTCCTGTCCCTGGACCTTGACGGCGAGCTCGTCCGGCAGGGAACCAGGGAGTTTGCGGCCAAAAAGAACGTTATCGTGCGGAAAGAAAATTACAGGAACTCGCTTGCCGTCATGCAGGAGATGGGCGTCAGCGGGTTTGACGGCATCGTGCTCGATCTCGGTTTCTCCTCCTACCACATTGCCCGGCCGGGGAGGGGGTTTTCCTTCAGCGATGATGATTCCCTCGATATGAGATACGACCCCGAGGGAGGAGGCGTTACGGCCGAGGAAGTCTTGACCCGCTATCCCGAGGAGGAGATCAGGGAGATACTCTCCCGCTACGGTGAGGAGCGGATGGCCAGGAGGATAGCGGCGAAGATCGTTTTGAAGAGGCGCCAGGAGAGGATACGAACGGCCGCGGAGCTAAGGAGCATCGTAGCCGAAGCGAAGGGGGTAAAGGGAAAAAAGGAAAAAACCGACGCGGCCACCAGAACGTTTCAGGCCCTGAGGATCTACGTGAACGGGGAGCTCGAGAATCTCGAGCAGTTTCTCATCAACCTTCCCCGAATCGTGAATCCAGGGGGCAGGGTCGCCGTTATCAGTTACCACTCCCTGGAAGACAGGCTGGCGAAGAGCTACTTCAAAAAATACACGGGAAAATGTGTCTGTCCCCCGGGAATTTTGCAGTGCGCCTGCGGGAAGCAGCGGGTTTTTCAGATACTGACCCCCAAGCCACTCAGACCGTCCCCCGGGGAGATAGCGCAAAATCCCAGGGCAAGGAGCGCAAAGATGCGGGTGGCAGCGAGGGAGGAGGAAGGATGAACGAGTTTCTCATCGGAGAAAAGATGATAATCATCTCCCGGGGGAGGAGGAAAAACGAGGAGGCCGGGAAGAGGCGGGGTATCTGGCCCGTGCTGTGGATGGTTCTGATTCTCCTCGTCCTCATGGGCATCGATGCAAACATCCGGTCTGTGACGACCAATTACAGGTACCGGGTGAGCGATTCGATCATGATCCTTGAAAAGCTCAGCGACAAGAGAAACAAACTGTCGGCGCAGATCGAATCGCTGAGAAATCCAAGGAGAATAGAGAGGATTGCCCTGAAAAAACTCGGGCTCAAGGAGCCCGATTCGGGGAAGGTATACGGAGAGCGTTGATGGTAAAAAGGCGTCTCAAGGGAGTCGTGATTGTTTTCATCGGTTTTTACGCGGCCATCGTTGCGAAAGCCTTCTACTATCAAATCATCGGGGATGCGGAGATCAAGAAATGCTCCGAGTCGCAGTATGAAAAGAAGATTGTTATCCCCCCCGCGCGGGGACCGATTCTGGATCGGAACGGAAGCAAGCTCGCCGTAACCGTCACCGCCTATTCCGTCGGGGCCTCCCCGGTGGCGATACAGGACAAAAAGGGTTTTGCCGGGGTTGCCCATAAGGTGCTGAAGGTGCCCGTTGAAAAGACCCTGGGGAAGATGAAATCCAACAGGTCTTTTGTCTACGTAAAGAGGCAGGTCGACAGGGATGCGGCGAACACCTTCCTGAACGAACTGGGCAAGCTCGATGAGTTCAAACGGGAGTACAAGATTTTTGGCAAGATTGGGGCCGTCAACATCATTGCGGAACCGAAGAGGTACTATCCGGGAAAAGAGCTCGCGGCGAACGTGGTCGGCTTCTGCGATATCGACTCCGTCGGGCTGGAGGGGATAGAGAAGACCTTCGACAAATACCTGAGAGGGAAGAAGTTGAGCCTTCTCTGCGAGAAGGATGCGAAAGGGCGGCTCATCATACCCGAAGTCATTCCCGATAATGAGGTTTTCGGCCATACCATTCAGCTTACGCTGGACAAGAACATCCAGTTCATATGCGAGAAGGAAATAGCGGAAGGTGTCAAGAAGTTTCACGCGAAAAGCGGGATAGCGATCGCCATGTCCCCAAGAACGGGAGAGATCTATGCCATGGCAGTGTACCCCGCATTCGACCCGAATAAACCGGCGAGATTCAGCCCCTGGTCCAGGAAGAACAGGGCCATAACCGACGTATACGAACCCGGGTCGACCTTCAAGGTCTTCCTCCTTTCAGGCGCGCTCGATTCGGGGAGGGTCCGCATCACCGACAGGATTTACTGCGAAAACGGGGTTTACCGCGTCCAGAGGCGCAGTATCCACGATACCCACCCCAGCGAGTGGCTCACGATTCCCGAGGTGGTAAAATTCTCGAGCAACATCGGTGCCGTGAAGATCGCGGAAAAGTTTTCACCCGGGAGGTTTTACGATTATATTCTGAAATTCTCCTTCGGTTCGAAAACGGGCGTAGAGCTGGATGGCGAGTCGTCGGGTATCCTCCCGAGCAAGACCGTGTTCAACAGGCCGATTCGCTACGCGACGGCCTCTTTCGGTCAGGGAGTCGCCGCGACCCCCCTTCAGGTCATTACGGCCTTCTCCTCCGTCATAAACGGCGGTATCTCCCTGAAGCCCTACATCGTCAAGGAGGTGCGGGACAGATTCGGGCAAATTGTGTACCGGGGGAAACCGCTCTATGCAGGACGGGTAGTATCCAGCCGCACATCCGCGGTCATGAGAGACATTCTGAAAGATGTTGTTACCGAAGAGGGAACCGGAACGCTCGCTGATTTGAAGGGTTACAGCGTCGGTGGAAAGACGGGGACGTCGCAGAAGGTGGACTTCAAGAGGGGTGGATATTCGGATGAGAGGATAGCGTCATTCCTCGGTTTTTTCCCTGCCGACGAGCCCGCGGTGGCGATTCTCGTCTTGATCGACGAGCCGAAGGAGGAGGTATACGGGGGGCTCGTTGCCGCCCCCGTTTTCAACAGGATCGCCTCCAAGGTGGCGATATATGCCGGGATTGCCCCGGATGAGCCGGAGGAGGATTTCGTAAGGGTTGCCGAGGCAAAGATGGATGACGCGGGAAAAGGAGGAGTCCCGCAGAAAGCCAGGCTGCCCGTCATGAAAGTTTCCTATACCGGCGATGAGGAGGAGGGGGTTACCATGCCGGACCTCGAGGGCCTGACCGTTGCGCAGGTGATAGAGATGTTGGAGCCCTTCCCCGTGGAGTATCGTCTTCGGGGGTCGGGGGTGGCGCTGAAGCAGTATCCTCTCCCCGGAAAGCGGATTTCAGCAGGAGGCATATGCCTGATAACATTCGGAGAGGAGTAGTTGCTTACCGTTAAATGCCTGAAAGATATCATCGGGGGGGACTTTCCCGCAGGATCGGGACCTCTATCCGAAATACGGGGCATAAGCGTTGACTCGCGGACTGTTCAGGCGGGAGATGTCTTCTTTGCAATACCCGGAGCCACCTACGATGGGAACGAATTCGTCGGCGATGCGTTCTCGCGGGGAGCGGTCTGCGTCGTGTCGAGCAAAGCATCCCCCGATGTGGATCCGGCGCGGCGCATCGTGGTGGAGGACCCCGTCGACGCCCTGGCAAAGTTTTCGGCGAAGTTTTTCGGGGACCCTTCCTCCTCGATGGATGTGGTGGGAATAACGGGGACGAATGGCAAGACGACCATCACCTACCTTCTCGAGGCGATATACGAGAGCGCAGGGGTCCCCGCGGGAGTGATTGGAACGATCAACTACCGGTTCGGCGGGGAGGTAATACGGGAAGGCCTGACGACCCCGTTTCCCCATGAGCTCCAGGGCTCGCTGGCAGCGGTGAAATCCATGGGGGGGAGGCACGTGTTCATGGAGGTGTCCTCTCACGGTATATTCCAGCGAAGGATATCGGATATCCGTTTCAGAACGAAAATATTCACGAACCTGACCCGGGACCATCTCGATTACCATGGCGATATGGAGAATTATTTCCGGGTGAAAAAGGCATTTTTCACCGATGCGGCGCCACCGGTTACAGAAGGGGGGAAGTTGATCGTCAACCTCAATTGCCCCTATGGCAGAAGGCTGGCCGATGAGCTGGGAGGCGATGCCATCACCTACGGGATCGGGAAAAAGGCCCACTACTGCGCGCCCTCCCCCCGTTTCTCCATCGACGGCACCAGCGCCGCGGTGAAAACGCCTTCGGGGGAACTGGAGATCTTTTCCAGGCTCATCGGAGCGCACAACCTCGAGAACATTCTCGCCTCGATAGCCTGCGCCCACCAGGGAGGGATGGACATTCATCAGGTGGGGAAGGGAATTTTCCTCCTGGAAGCGGTGCCCGGAAGGCTCGAGCGGGTCGAATCGTCGAGGCCGATCCACGTGTTCGTCGACTATGCCCACACGCCCGATGGCTTGAAAAATGTCATCGAATCCCTGGTACCCCATAAAGTCGGCAGGCTGATCGCGGTGTTCGGGTGCGGGGGAGACAGGGACAGGGGCAAGAGGTCCCTGATGGGTCATGTTGCAGGGGGCCTGGCCGACCTTACATTCGTTACGAGCGACAACCCCAGAACGGAAGACCCTTTGGCCATCATCGAAGATATCGTGCCGGGGTGTGAGGAGGGCGGCGCAGCAAGGGCGGGGAAGGAAGATAAAATGGAGCCGGGGACAAGGCTCTACATCGTCGAGCCCGACAGAAAAACTGCCATTCGCAGGGCGATCGAGGTGGCCCGGGAAGGAGACATCGTGCTCATCGCGGGAAAGGGCCACGAGCCGTACCAGATAATCGGAGAGAGGAAAATAGAATTTGATGACAGGGAAGTTGTCAGAAGTATCGCGGGATGAAAGGGTTCCCGAAGCCTCCTTCGGCGGTGATGCTGTTTCCCGGCTGGCCGAAGAAACGGTAAACGGGCACCTTCTCTCGGGCGGCATGCCATTCAGGGTCGTTACCGACTCTCGGGGAGATGTTGGAGAAGCAATCTTCGTGGGTCTTCCCGGAGAAAAACACGACGGCTCGCGGTTTGCCGAGGAGGCCCTGGACAGGCAGGTTGCAGGAGTCGTCGTGGGAAAAGAATTCTGGGGGAAGGTGAAGGAAAAGGCCCGCCGCATGGGAAAGGCGGCCATCTGCGTTGCGGATCCGCTGTTCTTCTTCGGCGAGCTGGCACGGGAGAAGAGAGAAAAGATGAAGGGAACGGTATTTGTCGGCATCACCGGGAGCGCCGGGAAAACGACCACGAAGGACATGGTTTCCGCCATCCTCGGGAGGGCGGGATGGACGTTCAAGAACCCGGGAAATTACAACAACCTGGTCGGTCTCCCCCTTTCCCTCATGATGATGCGGGAAGGAGACGAGTACGGGGTGCTTGAGATGGGAACGAATACCCCGGGGGAGATCGGGAGGCTCACGGAAATTCTCGCTCCCCGGGTGGGAGCGATAACCAATATCGGACCTGCCCACCTCGAAGGCTTAGGCGACATCGATGGTGTGAAGAGGGAAAAGGGAGATCTCTTTGAGAAACTGAATGCAGGGGCCGTCGCCGTGGTAAATGAAGACGACCTCCGCGTCAAGGCGGTGTCGGGGCTTTTTCCGGGGAGAAAGGTCTCCTTCGGGGAAGAAAGGGGCGATGTGAGGGGAAAGATTCTGGCAATGAACCCGGATTCGATGGATATTCAACTCGACTACGGCGAGGACAGGATGAATGTCACCATGGCCTCCCCGGGAGTGCAGTTTTTCAGCAATGCCCTCTGTGCTGCGGGGATTGCCTTTGCCCTCGGGATTCCAAAAGAGCTGGTGCATGACGGCCTCTCATCATTTCTAACCGGCAGCGGGCGATTTTCCATCCTGCACCCGGGCAGGGACGTGGTGGTCGTTGACGATACCTATAACTCCAACCCCCTCTCCGTTGAGGTCGCCATACGTAACCTCAGGCTGATGTTTCCGGGGAGGAAGATTGTTTTCCTCCTCGGTGACATGCTTGAGCTTGGGGAGGCCGCCGATAGCTCGCATCTGCGTATCGGCGGCCTCACCTCCTCCCTCGGGCCTCACCGGATCTATACGTTTGGGGAGCTGGCGAGAAAGATACACGAGGGAGCTCTTCGCGCGGGATATCCGCAGTCCCAGTGCGGCCACTTCGAGGATGTGGAGGAGCTTGCAAAGAGGGTTTTAGAGGACAAAATACGCGGATCGGTAATTCTGGTGAAGGGATCGAGGATGATGAAGCTGGAGAGGGTCGTGGGCAGGATCGTGGAGAGTTTTTCCGCCCGGGGGAACGGGGCATGATCTACCACCTCTTATACCCGCTCAAGGGAGCGATACCCTACTTCAACGTCTTCCGGTACATCACCTTCAGGACCATCTACGCCCTGATAACGGGCCTTCTCATCTGCTTCATTTTCGGGAAACCGGTTATAGACATGCTCAAGAGCCGGCAGCTGGGTCAGCCCATCCGTGAAGACGGCCCCCCGAACCACTTCGTGAAAGAGGGGACTCCCACCATGGGGGGAGTGCTCATCATAGGCGGTACGGTCGTGCCTTCCCTGCTCTGGGCCAGGCTCGACAACCCCTTCGTCTGGATCGTGATCTTTGCCACCCTCGCTTTCGGCCTTATCGGGTTCTTCGACGACTACCGAAAGGTGATCCGGATGGACGCCAGGGGCCTCCCCGGCAGGATCAAGTTTCTGCTGCAAATAGGTGCTGCCCTGTCGGTTGCCCTGATGATCTTCACGTGGGCGGGACGTGATTTCCGGATCATGGTTCCCTTCTTCAAAAAATTCACCCCCGACATTGGCTGGACGTACATCCTCTTTGCCGTGCTCGTAATCGTGGGCGCCTCGAACGCCGTCAACCTGACCGACGGCCTCGACGGGCTCGCAATAGGGCCATCGGTCATCTGCGTGGGAACGTACATGCTTTTTGCCTACGTAACGGGGCATGTAAAAATCGCGAACTACCTCAATATCGTGTACGTCCCCGGTGTGGGGGAGCTCACCGTTTTCTGCGGCGCAATGGCGGGCGCCGGCATGGGTTTTCTCTGGTACAATGCGCATCCCGCCGAGATTTTTATGGGGGATACGGGAGCGCTGGCGATCGGGGCCGCCGTTGCGACGGTTGCGGTTATTATCAAACAGGAGATACTCCTGGTCATCGTCGGAGGCGTCTTCGTCGTCGAAGCCCTCTCCGTCATCGTGCAGGTGATTTCCTACAAGACCACCAGGAAGAGGGTTTTTCTCATGGCGCCCATACACCATCACTTCGAGAAAGCTAAGGTGCACGAAGCAAAGATCGTGGTCAGGTTCTGGTTGCTGGCGATAATCCTGGCCCTGATCGGAATCAGCACCTTGAAGCTGAGGTAGCGTGAAATTGATAGCGGTTGTCGGAGCGGGAAAATCAGGGATAAGCGTTGCAAACCACGCGACGCGTCGTGGGGAGAGGGTGCTTCTGTTCGACGAAATGGATTCGCGCAGGCTCGCCGAGAGCACGAAGGGCCTCCTTCTCCCCGGAGTCGAGCTCGTCCGGGGGTTGCCGACGAAGGAGGTGGCTGATCGCGTCGCGTGCGTCGTCGTGTCTCCCGGCGTTCCTCTGGCCAGGTTGCCCGTGGAACAATTCGAAGGGCGGGGCGTAGAGGTCATGGGGGAGGTGGAGTACGCATTCAGGAACCTGGAGGGAAGGATCGTGGCCATTACGGGGACCAATGGAAAATCCACCGTTACCGCCCTCACGGGAATGATGATGGAGAGGGCAGGCCTCCGGGTCTTTACGGGAGGCAACCTGCGTGACCCGCTGACCCTTGCCTGTGATGGCGCCTACGACTTCTTCGTCGTCGAGCTGTCCAGTTTCCAGCTGGAGACGGTCAAGCGCTTCAGGCCCGCCGTGGGGGTACTGCTCAATCTGGGCGAGGACCACATGGACCGGTACGAGAGCTTCGAACAGTACTGCCTCGCAAAGGGAAGGTTGTTTCTCAACCAGGGTGAAGGTGATGCTGCCATATACAACGCCTCAGATCCCCTCACCTATTCGCTGGCACGGGGCAGCAGGGGGAGAAAGTATCCGTTCTCCGCGACGGAGGGGGCCGGCGAAGGGTCGTGGATTTCACAGGACGGCCTCGTCCTGAGAACCGATGCGGGTGAGGCCCGAATCGACGTCTCGGGAACCAGGCTCGAGGGTGACCACAACCGGGAAAACGTGGCGGCTGCAGCCCTCGCCGCGCATCTTTCCGGGGTTTCCCCGGGCCCTATTCAGGAGGCGATAGGGGAATTCAGGGGGTTGCCCCACAGGATGGAGCATGCGGGGTCGGTGAACGACGTGGACTACTACAATGACTCGAAGGGGACGAACGTTCACGCACTCTGCTCTGCCCTCAGGGGGGTAAAGAGGAAAGTGGTCCTCATAGCAGGGGGGAAGGACAAGGGATTGAGCTTCGAACCTGCCAGAGAGCTGGTGAGGGAGAAGGTGAGAAAGATCATTCTCATCGGTGAGGCAGCGCAGAGGATTCGTGAAGAGCTCGGCAACAGCATACCCTCCCGGATTGCCCGTTCCATGGATGAAGCGGTGCGCGACGCTCATGAGAGCGCCAGTCCCGGCGATATGGTGCTTCTGTCACCCGGGTGCTCCAGCTTCGATATGTATGAGAATTTTGAGAAAAGGGGCGATGCATTCAAAGAGGCCGTGGAGGTCCTGGGAAAAAAATGAGCAAAAAAACCGAGAACATAGCCTTTTTGTTGCTCCTCTTTTTCCTGTGCACCTTCGGTGCCGTCATGCTCTACAGCAGCAGTTACATCCTGGCGGGTTCGAACCAGGAGCTCGGGTTCGACAAGGCGTTTTACATAAAACGGCAGGTTGGCGGCTTGCTCATGGGCCTCGTTTTATTCCTCGTCATTCAGAAAATAGATTACTTCCGGATGAAAAAACTGGTCCCCCTGGCTGCTCTCCTCTCCCTGGTGGCACTGTCCCTGGTTTTCGCTCCCAAAATAGGGGTGTCGGTAAAGGGGGCTCACAGATGGCTCAAGGCCGGCCCGGTGACGCTGCAGCCCTCGGAATTTTCCCGATTTGCCCTGATAGGTTACTTTGCCTTCTACGCCGATAAAAAGGGGGCTGAGTTTGGCGGCAGCATCTACCACTTCCTTCCCGCCGCCGTCGTCTGGGGGCTTATGCTCCTGCTCATCGTTCTGGAGCCGGACTACGGCATGTCAGCCATAATATGCGCCCTTTTCCTTTGCCTGGTCTTCGTTGGCGGTTTTCCCATCCGGCCACTTGTCGGTCTCTTTGCGGCGGGCGTCGTCGCCTTCGGTGTTTTGCTCGTTTCGAGCCCCTACCGGATGAACAGGCTGTTTGCCTACCTCGACCCCCAGGCCTATGCAAAGACCACCGGTTACCAGGTTATCCAGTCTCTCGTGGGGTTTGCAAATGGGGGCCTGATCGGTACCGGCATCGGTGCGGGCAAGCAGAAGCTGTTCTACCTTCCGGAAATTCATACCGATTACATATTCGCCGTCATCGGTGAGGAATTGGGTTTCCTCGGTGTTTTCATCGTTGCCACGATATTTCTGGTACTTTTTCTCTTCTGTCTCAGGATTTCGCGTCGGGCTTCAGATCAGTTCGGGAGGTACTTCGCCTTCGGCACCGGGGTTTCTCTTGCCCTCTGTGCCTTCATGAATATGGGAGTTTCCCTGAAGCTTTTTCCTCCGAAGGGGATGGTTCTCCCCTTCATGAGTTACGGGAGAAGCTCCGTGATAGCCCACATGATTGCCATGGGCGTTGTGTACAAAATTTCCTGTTTTTCCAGGGAGAAGCCTGAAGATGAAAGTGCTGATTACTGGGGGAGGGACAGGAGGTCACGTATTCCCCGCATTATCCATAGCGGAAGCGATTAAAGCTATCGCCCCCGATACGGATGTTGCATTTGCGGGGAGAAAAGAGGGACTGGAGATGGCCGTGTTCTCGAAAAGGGGGTACCGGTTTTACCCGATCAGCACCGGGCAGGTGAGGGGGCAGGGGCTGGGCCTGCTCTGGTCCGCCCTCTCCATGGTCAGGGGCATTATCGAGTCCATAAGAATTTTGGTCGGGTTCAAACCCGACCTCGTCGTGGGCGTGGGGGGATACGTGTCGTTCCCCGTCGGCATTGCCTCGGTGATTTTCGGGAAGAAAATGGTCCTTCACGAGCAGAACTCCATACCGGGATCTGCCAACAGATTCCTCGGCAGGTTTGCCGTCAAGGTATTTACGGGTTTCCGGGATGCGGGGAAGTTTTTCAGAGCGGAAAAGGCCATTTACTCGGGGAATCCGGTGAGGTACGAGCTGGTGAAAGTTGCCCTCGCCAAGAGAGTGGAAAGGCACTTGCGGTACAACCTCCTCATACTCGGCGGCTCGTCGGGGGCCGTCAGGTTAAACAGGCTTGGCCTGGACCTGGTAAAGGCGATCAAGGAGAGGGGTCTGCCCTTCAGCGTGTTCCACCAGACGGGAAACAAGAACTATGAGGAGATGAAAAAGGCATATGGGGGACTGGAGGATATCGTTGAGTTCTTTCCCTTCAGCGAGGACATAGGGAGGTACTACGAGCTGGCCGATTTTGCGGTGGCAAGGGCGGGGGCGGTGACGATTGCCGAGCTGTCATGCTTCGGCATCCCTGCCGTTCTCATCCCCTACCCCTTTGCGGCGGACCGCCATCAGGAAAAAAATGCCCTCGAGTACCTGCAGGTTGGTTGCGGGCTCATCATGAAGGAGGATGAGCTCGACCCGGGAAGGATACTGGACTATTTCCTCGAGATGGCCAGGGACGACGAGAGGCTGGAGGGCTGCAGCCGGATGGCTAAAAAGTTTTCCAGGCCCTTCGCTGCCGACGAGATCGCGAGGGCCTGCATCGAGCTCGTTTGAGGAGGCCGGGAATTGTTCAGGAAAGACATAAATATCCACTTCGTCGGAATCGGCGGGATCGGCATGAGCGGCATAGCCGAGCTTTTAAGAAATCTCGGCTACAGCGTAACGGGATCCGATCTCCAGAGGAGCGAAGTGACGGAACGGCTCGAAGGGCTGGGCGTGAAGATAGCGTACCGCCACTCCACGGAAAACGTTGCCGACGACGTGGACGTTCTGGTCTATTCTTCGGCGGTGAAGCGGGACAACCCGGAGGTGGCCGTTGCCGAGGACAGAAAGATCCCCGTCATACCGCGGGCCGAAATGCTGGGTGAGCTGATGAGGATGAAGTACAGCATCGCCGTTGCAGGTTCCCACGGGAAGACCACCACCACATCCATGATCTCGATGATACTGGCCGCTGCCGGCTGGGACCCCACGATCGTCGTGGGCGGAAAGTTGAAGGCCCTCGGATCGAATGCGAGGCTCGGAAAGGGCGAGTTCCTGGTGGCAGAGGCGGATGAGTCCGACGGATCATTTCTGAGGCTGATCCCCACTGTCGCCGTGGTGACCAACATAGACCCGGAGCATCTGGATCACTTCGGGGACCTCGAGGCGCTGAAGGATGCCTTCGCTGACTTTCTGGACAGGCTCCCCTTTTTCGGGTTTGCCGTGTTGTGCCTCGACCACCCCAACGTGCAGGACCTTTTGCCCGGCGTGAAGAGGAGGGTGATAACCTACGGATACTCGCGTCAGGCGGATTATGTGGTGGGAAACGTCGAGAAGGGATGGCTCTACGTGTCCTTTTCCCCGCAGATACGGGGAGAGCAGAGGGAGAAGATACGGCTGAACCTGCCCGGAGGGCACAACGCGGCAAACGCCCTTGCCGCCGTTGCCGTGTGCTCGGAGCTGGGCGTGCCGTATGAAAAGATCAAGCAGGGACTCGAGAGCTTTTCGGGGGTTGCCCGGAGGTTCGAGCTCAAGGGGGAACGGGGGGGAGTGATCGTCGTGGATGATTACGGCCACCACCCCGAGGAGATCAAGAGCACCATACAGGCAGCCCGTGATGTTACCAGTGACCGCCGTCTCGTCGTGGTGTTTCAGCCTCACCGCTACACGAGGACAAGGGACCTGTTCAGGGAGTTCACCATGGCGTTCAACGATGCCGATGTGGCGCTGGTTATGGAGATTTACGGCGCGGGAGAGGAGCCGATAGAGGGGGTAACGGGAGAGGGAATGTTCGAGGGCATAAAGGGTCACGGCCACAGGGAGATTTACTTTCAAAGCTCCGTTGAGGATGCCGTGGACTTCCTGGAGGCTTTTGCAAAGAAGGGAGACATGATCCTCACCCTCGGTGCGGGAAACGTCTACCGGGTGGGGGAGAAATTTCTCAAAAAGGGGGGGAGTGATGAAAAGTGACGTTAGAGAGGTCTTGCGGGGGATAAGGGGGGTGGAGGTGAAGAAATCCCCCGAGTTCAAGAGGCTGACCACGATAGGAACGGGAGGGAGGGCCCGGGCCCTCGTCCTGCCGAAAAGCCAAAAAGCGCTCGGGGAAGTGATGAAGAGGCTCCGGAGGGAAGAGGTGAAGTATTTCGTGTTCGGCAGGGGAAGCAACATTATCGTACCCGATAGGGGCGTGGACTTGGTGGCCGTGAGCATCTGCGGGCACCTCACGGATGTTCGGTTCAACGGGAGAGGGATCATCGCCGACGGGGGGACCTCGCTTCCCCGGCTCTCGGTCCTCTCGGCTCTTTCGGGCCTCACCGGGCTCGAGGAGTTTTCGGGCATACCCGGAGCGCTGGGGGGCGCCCTGGTCATGAACGCGGGAGCTTACGGAAGGGAGATCGGGGAGCTCGTTCGCTGGGTCGAAGTGGTCGACGAACAGGGAGAGACACACCGCATCCCCCCTTCTCTGATCGACTTCGGCTACCGGAAGGCGGTCTTTCCCGTGCACGGCATCGTCAGCAGAGCGTACCTGGTCCTCGAGAGGGGCGATAGCGAGAGAGTTTTCAGCAGGATGAAGGAGCTCAACAGGAGGAGAAAAGATGTTCAGCCGTGGGGGGAGAAGAGCTTCGGATCGGTGTTCAAGAACCCTCCGGGAGATTCAGCAGGGCGGCTGATCGAGGAGGCGGGCCTGAAGGGTCTCAGGGTGGGCAATGCCCGGGTGTCTGAAAAACATGCAAACTTCATCGTGAACCGGGGCGGGGCCAGGACGCGGGACGTGCTCAGCCTGATTTCAAAGGTAAGAGAAATCGTCTCTAAGAGAAAAAATATAGATCTCGAACTGGAGGTGAAGTGCATTGGCTGACACGTCGATGGCCGGGATGAAGAAGAAAAAGATCGGGGTTCTCCTCGGCGGCGAGTCCGCGGAGAGGGAAGTCTCTCTCAAGACGGGAGGGGCTATTTTACAGGCCCTCTTGAGGAAGGGGTACGATGCCGAGGCCCTCGACATGAAAGGCGACTGGGCAAAGATCATCGAGGAAGGGAAGGTAGACGTGGCCTTCATAGCCCTGCACGGGAGGCTTGGCGAGGACGGGGCGGTTCAGGGGATGCTGGAGGTACGGGGAGTGCCCTACACGGGTTCCGGGGTTGCCGCCTCGGCGATTTCCATGAGCAAGCTCATGACCAAGAAAATTCTCTCCGACTCGGGCGTGAAGACCCCGAGATACGTGTATTTCGACGTGGTTGACGATTTGCCGGTCTCCGTTGACGGGGTCCTCGATTTTCCCGTGGTGGTAAAACCCGACCGCGAGGGGTCGACGATCGGCATTTCGATCGTCACGAGCCCGGGTTCACTCGGCGATGCCGTGCGTGAGGCCTCCCGGTTCGATAAGAGGGTCATGATCGAGGAGTATGTGAAGGGGAAGGAGATAACGGTCGGTGTGCTGAACGGCATGGTCCTTCCCGCGATCGAGATCATCCCGAAATCCGGTTTTTACGACTACAGCTCGAAATACACGAGCGGGGCCACCGAGTACGTGTGCCCCGCCCTGATCGACGACGCGATTCTCGAGAAGAGCTACGATGCCTCCAGCACCGCGGCTAAGGTGCTCAACCTCCGGGGGGCGGCGAGGCTCGATTTCAGGGTGGGTGATGACGGGAATGCCTACTTTCTGGAAATCAACACGATCCCGGGAATGACGGAGACGAGCCTTTTGCCAAAGGCGGCGCTGGTGGCGGGAATAGGGTTTGACGATCTCGTCGAGCAGATACTTCTCGATGCCGGGTGCGGAAAATGACGGTGCTCGAATACAAGAGATACAAGAAGAAGTCCTTGAACAACAAAAGGAGGGCTCTGTTCTTCGGAAAGCGCAACAGCAAGAGAAGCAAAAATGTGAAAAAGGGGGGGCGTCTCAAGTATATGGTGCTTACCATCGGCATCGGGGCGGCGCTTGTCGTTTCCGGAAAGCTGACGCATTCCTTTTTCACCACCTCCCCCCTGTTCGCGATCGCGGATTTGAAGGTGGTCAAGGAAGAGGGCCTCAAAGACTTTGACTTCGAGAAAGCTGCAGGTCTCGATGAAAAGGGCAGCCTCTTTGGCCTCGATCTCGAAGAGGTGGCCGATGCTTTCAAGAAAAACCCCTGGGTCGAGGAAGTGGCGGTGAGAAAGGTGTTCCCCGGCAAACTGGTCGTTACTCTTTCCCGGCGCAAGCCTGTTGCCATGCTGAATCTCGACGGCCTCCATTTCGTTGACGCCCGGGGAAGGATATTCAAGAAAGTGACCCGGTATGACAGCAAGGTATACCCCGTGATTACCGGTTTTACCAGGAAGATGATAGAGGACGATGATGGAAGGGATACACTCCTTCGTTCCCTCGAGTTGAGAAGAATGCTGAAGGGGTCGGTGGTCGAGGGAAACGTTTCGGAAATCAACTACAGTCCGAGGGAAGGGTCCTCCCTCGTGCTGAAAGACAGCGGCCTGAGGATCAAGCTCGGTTCGAGTGAGATAAAAAGCGCCTTTGCGCGGCTCGAAAAGAATTACGACAAGATAACTCACTACCGAAATGATGCCGTGTACGTGGACCTGAAGTATCCCGGTAAGATTTTCGTGGGAAAGAAAAAAGACAGATAACGGGAGGGGAAATTGCAATACGAAGGGGAGATCATCGTTGGAATCGATGTTGGGACGACAAAGGTGGCCACCATCGTCGGGCAGAAAAAGAAGAAAGACGTGGAGGTCATCGGAATGGGGGCGGCCCCGTCCGAGGGGTTGAGAAAGGGTGTCGTGGTCAACATAGACTCAACGGTCAATTCAATCAGGGAATCTGTCGAACGGGCGGAGAAGTCTGCCGGGGTGGAGATCAAAAACGCCATCATGGGAATATCGGGGGCCCATATAAAAAGTTTCAACAGCCATGCGGCAGCGGTCATAAAGAACCCCCAGGAGGTTAACGGGGGGGACGTGTTCAACGTCCTGGAGAAAGCGAAAGCGGTGGAGCTCCCCAACGACCGTGAGATTCTCCATGTGCTCACACAGGAGTTCATCGTCGATGACAACGACGGGATCAAAGACCCGCGGGGAATGACGGGCATACGGCTCGAGGCAAAGGTGCACGTCATCACCGATGATATACCCAGCGCCAAGAACCTGGTTCGCTGCGGCGAGAGGGCGGGAATAGACGTGAATGATATTGTCTTCTCTGCCATCGCGTCATCGGAGTCGGTCCTCTCTCCCGAAGAGAAGGAGGTGGGCGTGGTGCTCATAGATTTTGGAGGAGGGACGGCGGACATGACCGTCTATTACAATGGGTCCCTGCGCCACACCTTCGTGCTCCCGGTCGGGGGAAGCTATGTCTCCAGTGACATCGCCTTCGGCCTGAAGGTGCCCCAGAGCGATGCCGAGAACATCAAGCGGATGGACGGGTGCGCCCTGGTCCAGAAGGTCAAGAAGGATGAGCTGGTGGAGATTCCCGGCGTGGGAGGAAGGAAACCACGTCTGATCAGGAGGCAGAGCCTGGCCGAAATCATCGAGCCGAGAGTCGAGGAAATATACAGCCTGGTTTTCAGGGAACTTCTGCGGTCGGGCTTCGAGGACCTCATCGGCGCCGGCGTCGTCCTGACCGGGGGAAGCTCCCTTTTAGGCTCGGCTGACGACCTGGCGGAGCGGGTGTTCCGTCTGCCGGTCCGCAAGGCCAACCCGGCGGGGGTCACCGGCCTGTACGATCTGGTGAACCACCCCTCCTATGCGACGGCTGTCGGCCTGCTCCTCTACGGGGCCCGGTTCGTCTCGAATGACATCAGGCCCTCGGACAATGGAAGGGGCAGCGAGATCGGAAGAAAGATAATCAGACTGGTCAAGGAATTCCTATAAATAGGAGGTGCGTATGTTTCAACTCGTCAAGGAACACAAGGCCGGCGCGGCAATCAAGGTTATCGGCATCGGAGGCGGGGGCGGGAACGCCCTGAATACGATGATCGACATGGGACTCGAGATGGTTGATTTCATCGTCGCCAATACCGATCTCCAGGCTCTGGAATACAACATGGCCCCCATGAAGCTGCAGCTCGGGGAAAACCTCACGAAGGGGCTCGGGGCCGGTGCCGACCCGGACATAGGCAGGCAGGCGGCCCTGGAAGACATCGATATGATGAGAGAGTCCCTAGCCGGTGCGGATATGGTGTTCATCACTGCCGGCCTCGGAGGCGGCACCGGGACGGGAGGCGCCCCCATCATCGCCCAGGTCGCAAGGGACATGGGAATACTCACCGTCGCCGTCGTTACCAAGCCCTTCAGGTTCGAGGGGATAAAGAGGATCAAGCAGGCGGAAAACGGCCTGAAGGAGCTGAGGGAAGTCGTCGACACCATGATCGTCATACCCAACGACAAGCTGTTGATCGTCGCGGAAGAGAAGATGAGCCTGGTTAACGCGTTCAGGAAAGCCGATGAAGTGCTCTACCAGGGAGTCAAGGGAATTACGGACCTTGTTACGAAGCCGGGGTACATCAACCTCGATTTTGCGGACGTGAAAACGATCATGACGGGAATGGGAATCGCCCTGATGGGAACGGGGACCGCCTCGGGGGAAAACCGCGCAATGGCAGCTGCCGAGAAGGCGATTTCGAGCCCGCTCCTTGAAGATTATTCCATCCGGGGTGCAAAGGGAATCCTCCTGAACCTGACGGGTGGGAACGATATGGCGCTTTTCGAGGTGAACGAGGCTGCCGAGCTGATTCAGAACGAGGCGGATCCCGAGGCGAACATTATTTTCGGGACCGTGATCGACGACAGCTACAATGATGAAATGAAAGTCACGGTCATTGCCACGGGATTCGATAAGGGCCCGGAACTGTCGGAGATGGGAAAGCAGCGCAAGAAGATCTACTCCCTCGATGTAAAGGGGGGGAACCTGGACAGGCCCACATTCGAGCGGAGAAAGGAGATGGTCTGCCTGGAACCCGAGGAGGAGATAGGCGTTCTCGACGAGGATATCGACATCGAGGAGATCGAGGAGCTCGATATCCCCGCTTTCCTGAGAAAGAGGTGTGAATGAACGAAAAATGTCTTGGGAAATCAGGAAAAAACTCAAGGAGATCGCAGGCGAAGAAGAAGGGATCTGCATAAAGGACCCGGGGGGAAAGATAAACGTCTGCCTCGTGTATCCCAACACCTACCACCTGGGCATGTCAAACCTGGGGTTCACGAGCATCTACTCCTTCTTGAACTCCCGGGAAGACGTTTTCTGTGAGCGGGCTTTCTCCGCGGATGCGTTTCAACCCGGCGGGGAAAGAGCGGCCCCGCTGTTTACCGTCGAGACACAGCGCAGGGTCGGCGCTTTCGACCTTGTGGGGTTTTCCGTTTCCTTCGAGAATGACTATCTGAACATAATCAGGGCTCTGGCGGCGGAAAAGATCACCCCTCTCCGCACGGAGAGGGACGAGGGGGCACCCCTGGTCTTTTGCGGCGGTTTCGCCCCGCACCTGAACCCGGAGGTTCTCGCCGAAATATGCGACTTTCTGGTTCTGGGAGACGGGGAGCCGCCCCTTACCGGTCTCCTGGAAATTCTTGGCAAAAAGCCGGAATCGAAGAGAAAATTTTTGGAAGCTGCTGCGTCGATCCCGGGTGTGTACGTACCCTCTCTCTACGACCCCCTCTACAGCAGTGAAGGGGCTTTCCAGGGTTTCCGGGGTGACACGAAAGGCGTGCAGCCCGCTGTGGCCGACATAAACAGGTACCCCGCCCACACGACCATTTTTACCCGGAGGACCGAATTTGGCGATATGTTTCTCGTGGAGATCGCCAGGGGGTGCGTGAAAAAGTGTTTCTTCTGCGGCGTGTCCCACAGCCCTCACGGGTTCCGGTGTCTTGACAAGGAGACGATCAAAGGGCTGATCCTGAACGGGCTTCGGTACAGGAAGAGGGTGGGGCTCGTGGGATCGGCAGTCCTCGATCACCCCGATTTCCTCGAAATTGCGCGTTTCGTCCTCGACGAGGGAGCAGCGGTGTCGCCCGCATCCATCAGGGCGGACATGGTGGACGAGGAGGTGGCAGATGTGCTGGGCGCATCGGGCCTGAAAACGGCCGCCCTCGCGCCCGAGACGGGAGATGAGGCCAGGCGCCTGAGCGTGGCGAAGGGGATACGGGACGAGCAGTTCTTCGAAGCTTCCCTCCTTCTCTTTTCCAGGGGCATAGCGAACCTGAAGCTCTACTTCATCGCGGGGCTTCCGGGAACCCGCGAGGATGACGACGTCCACCACACCGTCTCTTTTGTGAAAAAGCTCAACCACCACATACGGGCATCGCGGAAAAAATCCTCGGCGCCGATGATAATTGTCAGCATGGGGGGGTTCGTCCCGAAAGGAATGACGCCGTTTCAGTTTGCCCCTTTCCCGGGGGTGGAGAGGCTGCGCTCCACCTACTGGAAGCTGCGAAAAATGCTCGGGCCGGAACGGGGGGTCAAGTTCGAATCGGACGTGCCGAAATATTCCTACCTCCAGGCCCTCCTGTCGACGGGAGACAGAAGGATCTCCCGTGCCCTTTCCGGGTGGGACGGGAAAACGGACCCGCTGGTCCATTTCAAGAGGGCACCGGTAAATCCCGATTACTTCACGATGAGAGAAAAAACCCCCGGCGAGATACTTCCCTGGGACGGGGTTTACCGCGGGTACGGGAAAGAAAACCTCTGGAAGAGATACCGGCTCTCTGTCAGCCCGTGACCTTGACCAGGACGGTTCTCGTGCGCGGGCCGTCGAACTCGCACAGAAATATACCCTGCCAGGTTCCCAGGACGAGGCGCCCGCTTTCTATCAGAATCACCGTCTGGCATCCGATCATGGAGGATTTCACGTGGGCGTGGGCGTTTCCCTCTACGTGGTAATATTTTCCGTCTGTGGGGACGATTTTTTCGAGGGCTGCAAGTATGTCCCGCTGCACGTCGGGGTCTGCATTTTCGTTGATGGTTACCCCTGCCGTCGTGTGAGGGACGAAGACGGTACAGCTTCCGGAACTGACACCGCTATCCTTGATAACGTGCTTGACCTTGGAAGTGATGTCGACCATCTCCTGGGTTCTGCTTGTCTTTACTTCGAGCCTCTTCACTTTCATCGTTCCCCACCCCGGTATTAGTGATGAACCTTACCCGTGTCAGGATGCGCCAAGCGCCCTGGAGGCTTTGGCCACGCTTTCCGGCTTGACCCAGAGAATTGCTCCAAACCGGCCTTTCCCGGCGGTTACCGCATTCAGCGCCGTCACGTTTATCCCGGCGTCTGCAAGCTTCGCGAGAATGTCCGCTATCGCCCCTACCTTGTCCCTTCCCTGGACCAGGAACCCCGTCTTCTTCTTGCTGGCGGCAACGCCCGCTTTTTTCATGGCTTTTCTGAAGGCAGCGCCGTCTTCGGGGATGAAATCCAGCTGCGTCCGCCGCCCCCGCGGGAATCCGGTGAAGGCGATCAGGTTGACGCCGGCCTCTTTCAACGCCCCGAGAATGCGGGCACCTTCTCCTGCCCTGTTCGCTGTCTCTATCTTGTAGTAGTCGACCTTCTTGATCGTGTCAGCCATTCCTCCCCTCCTTGCAACAGGTTTGCTCCTCCACTTCGGTACGATACCAGATTGACATTTTTTCTTCAATCAAAAGTGTCTCTGCAGGCAGTGTGTGCGCGGCAAAAGCTGTTTCTCAAGGCGGCGTGCTCAGCCTGCCGGCTCTTTTAGCAGCGCATCCGTCTTGGCGGCCATGATGAAGTCGTTTTCGTGAAGGCCGCCGATTTTGTGGGTGTAGAAGGTGACGGAACAGTAGCCCCATCCAAAGGACAGGTCGGGATGGTGGCCTTCCTCCTCTGCCAGCTCACTCACCCTCATGACGAACTTCAGCGCGGACTTGAAATCCTTGAACCTGAACTCCCTTCTTATCCTGGTTCCCCCGGAAGAGAGGCTCCAGAGCGGCACCTGGCGGGAGAGCATCTCGGCATCGGATGGCGAGAGGGGGGGAACGTCCCCCCTGCATGGGACGCACCTTTTCGAAGAAAGCGACATATGTACCTCCATACGTTCCGGCCCGGGTGAGGGTCCCCGGGCGATGTTTTCCTTTCCCGGGGTAATCGACGAAGGCTATCCTGGCGCCGAAATCCCCGGGCCGCACCGCATTTACTGGCCGTGAACGTGCACGTCGCGCTGCGGGAAGGGGATCGTTATGTCCTCCGCGTCGAAGCGCTGCTTGACCGCTTTTACCGTGTCGAAGTAAAAACCCCAGTAATCGGAGGTTTTTACCCAGGGGCGCACCGCTATGTTTACGCTGCTGTCGGCAAGCTCAAGGACGCCAACCGTTGGCTCCGGGTCCTTGAGAACCCGCTCATCCTTATTAAGGATATCTTCGATCACCTTCTTGACCCTGTCCAGGTCGTCGGAGTAACTCACGCCGAAGACCAGGTCGACCCGCCGGGTATCCTTGGCGGAGAAGTTCGTTATCGTGTCGGAAGTGATTTTCGCGTTCGGGATGAATATGGTCTTGTTGTCGGGTGACTTCAGCGTGGTCGTGAAGAGGCGAATTTCCTCCACCGTTCCCAGGGAGCCGCCGGACTCGATGAAGTCCCCTTTCAGGAAGGGTTTGAAAACGATCAGGAGTATGCCGGCTGCGAAGTTGGAGAGTGAGCCCTGCAGCGCGAACCCCACGGCGATACCGGCGGCTCCGAGCACGGCGATGATCGAAGCCGTCTGTATGCCGAGCTGGCCGAGTATCGCTATGATGACGAAGCCCAGCAGGAGGATGTAGACGAGCTGGCCGGTAAATGACACGAGCGTTTCGTCCACATTTTTCTTCTGCATCAGCTTTTTGGTGAAATCCGTTATGGTCCTTGCCAGCCACTTACCGNNACAGTCATCGGAAATCCTCCTTCGTGATTTATTTTTCCTCTTTGCGCGGCAGCAGATGTGCTGCCTGTTCGATCGAAATCTTTTTAACGATTAAGGCGAATCTGCCGCTGATGACCAGCGTTTTCCGGCCGTTGATACTATCTTATCACACGGCGCATCCCCTCCCTGGGGGGGCGGCCCCGCTGCTTCGAATGGAGTATCGTAATCAGATGATGGGGTGAGGGAGAATCGTGAATAAAAAATTGGTGGAGAGGGGAGGAGTTGAACCTCCATGAGGCGAGGCCGGTGGTTGTCCCCTCACCAACCGAACGCCGATAGAAATCCTCTCCACGTTTCGAATAAATCTAAAAGCAATAACCGTGCCTTCTACGTAACATGCTGATTTTAAACAGGTTGTCATGAAACGAAAGAAATGGTGTTCTTTTATTTCCACCCATTGGGCAATTTTTTTCCCTCTATCGGTCATGTTTGTGCGGGTTTGCTCAAGTTTGTTTTTAAGATTGTCGAATATACATGCAGAGAATTTGCTGATATAATCCAATTCTCTCTGGCCCTCCGGATAACCGGTTACCGCGATAACCAGTCCGGGGGGTTTTCCAATTCAATTTCGGCTCGATACCGGATGCAGATACGCAAGGGCGGTGGTTTGCCAAAAAAAAAGCCCCCTTCTTGGGGTAAGTGTAAGAAGGGGGCTTTTACACCTGTGAAGATAGGGGGTGGTATGGGTGATTGCTATTATGATGCAAAAACCCCGGCGTGGATTTCAAAGGATTCAGAAAAAAAGTGGCGGATCTTTTGCGGCTCCCGGGTTCAGCTTCCCGTTAACCCTCAGCGTCCTTTTCTTTTTTCCCTTCTCCCGGTGATGACGATCAGGGTAAAGAGGCCCGCCGATGCGGCGGCGGTTGTGAAAATGAGAGCGCTGTGCAGAAGGATCCAGGACAGGATAACCACGGGCGTGAGCGTGAGGCGCACGACACCTTTAGCAATCGGGTGCTTTGCCAGCCATTTCGCAGCGGTCGGGGAATAGCGGTAATAGTTTTTCACGAGCCATTTACCCGGCAGGCTTGTCAGCAGGTACCTGTCGCGGAACTGACGGAGCAGCAATACGGAGGTGGCAGAGGTGGAGCCGTACACGGCGGTGGCGATGAAGCAGTCGCTCCCCTTTTCCTCGGAGTCGGAGGTCACCGTGACGGCCGGCCCGCCCTGGTCGGTTACGACCCCGTTTATGGCCAGGTCGTCGTCTCCCACCAGCCCGTCGACGAAGTGGAGGGTGATTTCGAACCCGTTGATCTCTGCGCCCGTCACCGTCTCGGGGTTGAAGGAAAACTCGTACCAGTGGGGGACGAAGTTATCCGGTGTGCCGCCGAACTTGTAGTAGGTCTCTACGGGTTCGCCGTCGGTGAAGATGGTGACCGTCGCGCCGCCGCCAGAACCCATTCCGGCCAGGGTGAACTCGAAGAACCCGTAGGGGAACATCGTGTCCTGAGGGGCGTCCGGCGGGGGCTCCATGGCGGAGACGCCGCTCAAACCGCCGGGACTCTCCAGGGTCACGTAGTGGCCCCCGTCAAAGGTTTGCAGGGAAGCCGCGCTGTCCTGCCGGCTGTCGATGATCCCGTCCTGGTTGCCGTCGTATTCGGGGTCGTCGCCTGCGGGCCCCATCTCTTCCGTGTCGGGGACGCCGTCATTGTCCGTGTCGGGGCCCGCGGTTACGATGGAGAAGGCCCCGTCGCTCTCATCGAAGAGCGCCGGGTCGGAGAGGGAGGTTACCCGCACCCGAAAATCAACTCCCGGCTCGAGGTCCAGGGAGATAAACCAGGCGAAGGAGCCGTCGTTTGGCGTGCTCGGGATGATGGTCCTGTCAAGAGAGTTCCTCCTGATAAGCTCTATGGAGACGGAAGGACCCGTCACACCTGTTGAAAGCCAGGTGACATCGTGTGTTTCTCCCGGGCCCCATGACTCTCCGCCGTTCGGGGAGGTGACGGTGATGGCGTTGTTATCGTTGTCTGCCTCCGTCGCGGTCACGTCCGTATCGGGAATGACGGAG
>WVXK01000113.1 GCA_011773515.1 Deltaproteobacteria bacterium | reverse complement strand
CCGGAGGGAAACCTCCTGCCCTGTCTTGCCGGGGCAAAAATCATCACCGACCGGGCCCTTTTGTCCTGCGACAGGGTTGTGGCGGACACATCCGGGTTCATCTCCTCCCCCCCCGCCATCGTGCTCAAGACCTACAAGCTCGACCTCCTTTCGCCGGACATCGTCATCGGCCTGGAAAAGAACGGCGAACTCGAGGATATCTGCGGCCCCTTTTCGACCCACAGATCGATGAGCATTTACCGCGTCCCGGTGCCCCGGCACATAAGGCCCAAAACGATGGAGACAAGGTCACGGTACCGGTATGAGAAGTTCTCCGCCTACTTTGCAGACGCCCTCACCCACGAGGTTTCCCTGCAAAGCTACCCCGTGAGGTTTACCAGGCTCCCCGCAGATCTGAGCCCGCAGGGCCTGGAAAAGAGGATCGTCTCTTTCCGGGACGGGATGAACCGGGACCGCGCGATCGGGATCATCGAGAAAGCGGATTCCCGGGAGGGGAAACTTTTGATCAAAAGTCCCCTCAAAAACCTGGAAGGTGTGGCGACCCTCCTGATAGGAAGCGCCCTGTCCCCGCTCTGAAAAATCCCCGGGGATACGGACCCGTCATCTGACGGACAGCAATAAAAGGGTGTGCGGGGATCTACGCCCTTATGACCCGGGGCTTGGTGAAAAGATAGTGGTCATGGAAATAGTGGATCCAGAGGACGCTCAGCACTGCTATGTAATATGCCCGGTCGAAGGCGAAGTCGAAGGAATGGTGCAGGACATAGCGAAAAAGGGCGAATAGGATACCGATAACCATCACGTTGACCAGCGTCAGGCCGAGATGGAGCCCGTAGTAACGGGGGGCGGAACCGGGCGACGAAAAGCGCTTTACGAAGGGGGAGTTCTCCAGTTCGCCCCGGTCGAAGCGCAGACGGTTGAGCATCCACGTAAGGGCGAGGTACTGGAGGGAGTGCCAGACGTTCATGCCCTGAAACGCCGTGTCCAGGTTCCCCAGCGCCGGCGCGATAAACGATGCCGTCACGGTAAGAGCGATAAACAGGGTTTTGGGGACGTGGAGCGTATTGTTGCGCCAGGCGACAAAGGTGGCGGCAAGCCAGACGATCAGGGTGAGGGCGAAGGCACCGCCGGCCAGCCAGATCATCCAGGGCCCCAGCGGAAATACCCGTCCCACCACCGCGCTCAAATCGTTCGGCCCGATTTTGAAGTTCCCCGTGGAGATCTTCCATGCAGCGAGGGGATAGAGAGCCGTGAGTATGACACCGTAGTCGGCCAGGCGGAAAAAGAGGGAAAAGCCCTTGCTTCCTTTGTGCCGGTAGAGGTCGGTCACGTAGATGATCTGGTGGAGGACGTGAACCGAGGCCCAGAAGAAAAAGATGGTCAGAAGAAGCGCCAGGTTCAACATCGCCAGCGTAACCACCACTGCGGGAATGAGGAGGGAGGACCACAGGAACCGGGGGTGTTCCCTGGCAAAATCCCTGTCCAGAGCCGTCCGGAAAAAGGTTGCGTACATGTGCGGCCCGCCGACGAGCAGCGCACAGACGGCGTTCACGATATTGCGGCTGACGCTGTCGGGGGTTGCCCCGAGGATTCCCGAAAGGGGCTCGAGGAGAGAGGGGAGGCGGAGCATACCCAGGTAACTCAGGTACGGCAGGGTCACGACGACGACGCTCAGGGTGATGAAGGTCAGGTCCCACCTGCGGCTCAAGAGCCAGGGGCTCCCATCATCAGGGACCGCAGAAACGTAACCGGCCTGTGCGCGCACGAAACATCCTCCTTCTGCCAGACGGGCTTGCGCACCATTGCGCACTTTGATAGAAGACGAAAAAGGGAACAGCCGACTGATTAAAGTTCCCTTTGAAAATTCTATCAGAAGATGCTGACGGGCAGAGAAAAATGAACGGGGCTTTCTACCCTGGGTCTCATGGATGCACCGGTTTCCCGGAAATGGAGATGGTGACCGGTGCGGCGATTCAGGCTACCTGCCCCGGCGGTACAGGCCTACGGTTTCAGCTTTCCCGAGA
>WVXK01000112.1:25170-27504 GCA_011773515.1 Deltaproteobacteria bacterium | reverse complement strand
AAGGCCATGTCGATGTAGGCCCTTTTCGTGTCCATCTTTTTTACGATGATCTTGATCCCCTTTCTCTCGGGCTCGACGTGGCGCCCGGGAGGCGACAATGTTTCCGGTTTCAACCGGGACATGTGCTCCTCGATTGCCGGCCTGACCGCCTCGACGCTCACGTCACCCACGACGACGAGGAGCATGTTGTTGGGAACGTAGTATGTGCGAAAATAGGAGACGATCTCCTCACGGGTAATCCGGGAAAGGGTCTCGGGGAACCCTATGACCGGCCTCCCGTAAGGGTGCTTTTCGAAAAACTCGGAAAAGAGGTTCTTCGATACCATCCTTCCCGGGCTGTCCTGGTTCATCCGGTATTCCTCCATCACCACCTCTATCTCCTTTTTCAGCTCCACGGGATCGAAGACCGAGTTGGCGAGCGTATCGGCCAGCATCTCGATTGCCCGCTCCACGTACCGGGAGGGAATCGTGATGTGATACACGGTATGGTCAAAGGAGGTATAGGCATTTATCGCCCCGCCGAGAGATTCCACTTCCCGGGCCATCTCTCCCACGCCCCGCTTCTGTGTTCCCTTGAAGGCCATGTGTTCGAGCACGTGGGAAATCCCCGCGAACGAGGGGGGTTCCGTCGTGCTTCCCGCTTTCACCCAGACCTGCACGGAAGCGATGGGGGAAACAGGGTTTTCCTTGATCACCACCCCCATCCCGTTTGCGAGGGTAAACTGGCTCTCGGCGGCCAGCANNAACGATCCTTTTTCCATGATCGGCCTGTCATCGAGATAGATCACCCCCTCCTGCCGGAGGTCTTTGATCATGTCCCAGTGCAGGGCCGAGTCGTTCTTCCCCCCCGACTCCGCGTAGGATTTGCCGAGGGCGATGTGAATGGTCCCCCCGATCTTCTCGTCGAAGAGGATATCACGGGTGAACCGGTCGATCCCGTAATTGTAGCCGATCCCGAATTCGCCGGGAATTCTCGCTCCCCTGTCGGTGTCGAGAAGACGCAGCAACAGGTCCTCGTTTTTCTCGGCCTTCGCCTCCACCACCTTCCCCTTCTCGAAACGCAGCCGTATCCCCGACACTTCCCTTCCCCCGAATATGGCGGGGAAACCGTAGTATATCCTCCCCTCCACGGAGCCCTCAACGGGCGCGGTAAAGATCTCCCCATCGGGCATGTTGCTCTCGCCGGCGCAGACGATAGCCTTTCTGCCCCGTATGGAAAAAGAGATATCCGTTTCCTGCCCCACGATCCTCACCATGTCCGTTTTCTCGAGCACCTTCTTCAAGTATTGCAGGTCCCTTTTCATCTCCTTCCAGTCGACAAGGCAGGAACTGAAGAGAAAATCCTCGTACCGGGAAAGGGGCATCTCCGCCTCCTGGGCGAGTGCCCGCGTGGGATAGTTGACCAGGACCCAGCGCACCCTCTTCATGATGATGTCGGATACGGGCTTGTTCGCCCTCCGCACC
This sequence comes from Deltaproteobacteria bacterium, assembly GCA_011773515.1. Lineage (NCBI taxonomy): Bacteria > Pseudomonadati > Myxococcota > Myxococcia > Deltaproteobacteria bacterium. The sequence goes on along the minus strand of WVXK01000112.1, from coordinate 26,040 downwards.
CTCGCGATCTTCGCCGGCCCCACGTCGCTCAGCATCCGCGTGTTGGAGGGGGAGTGGATAAACAGCGCCGCATCGATCTTTTTCGCCGTGTAGAGCTTTACCGGAGAGAGGTAATCGAGCTGCGTCCCCGACGCCCTGCGATAGAATATCTCTCCCGCCTCATCGAAGAACACATCGACGAGAGGATGGCCCCCCTTTTTCACCACCTCCTCATAGGCCGCGAGCACGAGGGGCTTGGCGAGTTCGGTGCCCGAAATCTTCACCACGTCGCCCTTTTTCACCTTCAGCGAATAGCCGACGAGAAGAGCCGCCAGCTCTTTTACCCTGTCATCCATGATCACCTCTTTTTTCCCATCTCTCCTTTTCCAGCACCTGAAAGTATCTCACCGCACCCTCGATCTGCGACAGATCCGCCCTTTCCTCTTCCGACGCAATGAACTCGACCGTTATTTTCTCTTCTTTCCCGAAACCGGACGGCCGCGGCTTGACGTATACAGAGGGATATTTTACCTCAACTGCCTTCACGATTTCAGAGAGAAGAGACTCGTCGCCGAAGATGCTCCTTATCCTCTTCACCACCACGGCCCCTCCCCCGAAAAGAAGGGCCACATGGGGATACACGACCAGATCGAACATCGCCTTCATCTCCGCAGGCACTCCGGGGAGGCAGTAGAGGGTCGACTGGCCCACCTTCAGTTTTATCCCCGGCGCAACGCCGACGCTGTTTTCAAGGAGCGTGGCGCCTGATGGGACATTCGCCATTTTCTGCCGCTCGGGGGAGAGCTTCGCAAAGGGAACGAGCCCCTCCCTGAACAGCTCCTCGTATTTCCTCTTCACCATGTCGACCGCAGCGGGGTCGGGGAGCAGCGC
>WVXK01000112.1:18105-25158 GCA_011773515.1 Deltaproteobacteria bacterium | reverse complement strand
CCGAGGCCTCCCGACGTGATGACCATCTGGCTCCCCCTCTTCATCGCACCGCGAAGCACCGAGGCGATCTCCTGGACGATATCATCGACGAGGGTGATCCTTTTCACCGTGATGCCGGCACGAAATAACTTCTCCGCCGCGTAGGGTGAGTTGGCGTCCTTCGTCCTGCCGCTCACCAGCTCTTTTCCTATCGCTACGATTTCGATTCTCATCGTCTTTGATTATACGTCCCTTCTAGCCGGCGAGAAATCATTAAATAGCCGAAACGCCTCCGGCACCGGAAGCCGCCTTCCCCGGGGTGGGACTGCGACGACCCCCTTCCACCGGAGGTCTTTTCTCTATATGATGATGGTAAACCCACCGGGGCAGGACAGAGGGGGCGCCGGGGACACGGGCCCATGGAAGTAAGAGAGATCGAAACCATAATCGAATCAATCGCGGGGGACAGCTCTTCGGGGGCCTCCGAGCTCGTCAGGGAGTCACACCGGTGCATCGAAAAGCTGGTGTCTGCCCTGGAAAAGGGCCACCTGGGTGAGGAAAACGTTCTGGCGTGGCTTGAGAAGCTCGCCCTTGCCAGGAGGGAGATGGTCCCCATCGGGAACCTCGTGTCCATTTTCACGGAAGAGGCCGGTGACTTCAGCGGCGACGGGGTGGAAAGGGGGCTTGCAAGGATACGCGTCGCCATTTCGGAGGAGGAGGAGATACCGGAAAAAATCAGCCGCGACATCGAGCCGCTCTTCCATGGAGATGCATCCAGGATCCTCGTGTACTCCTACAGCAGCACCGTTTGCCGCGTTCTCGCCAACCTTTGCGGGAAAGCGCGCATCACCGTGATGACCTCGGAAGGCCGCCCCACGGGCGACGGGGCACGGCTCCTTGAGAAACTCGGTGATGTGGAAATCGCCTTCGAGATGCACACCGATGCCGGCCTCATGAGCGGCGCGGGCGGGGCGGACATCGCCTTCTTCGGGACCGACGGGTGGTCAGACAACTACTTCGTCAACAAGACGGGGACAAAGGCCCTCGTCCAGATCCTCGATATACACGGGAAAAATGCCTTCGTGTTCGCATCACCCCTGAAAAAGGCCGACGACGAGACCCTCCTTGCCCTTTCCTTTCCACACCACGATTTTGCCGAGTGGCTGCCCCACCCCCCGGAGCGGGTGACGGTAAAGAACCCCCACTTCGAGGTCATCCCCCGGTACCCCAATGTCACCCTGTTCGGGGGGAAATAAAGCCGGCACTCCTTTTTCCTGCGAGGCTCCTGAGTTTTTTCAGATTGGCCGCGTCGCTTTTGACCGGATCCTCTCCCTTGGGGGTCTCGAGTATGAAGGGCACCTCCCGGAAGGGCGTATAGTTCAGAAGATGGGCGAACCCTTTGAGGCCTATCGTTCCCTCTCCAATGTGCTCGTGCCTGTCCACCCTGCTCCCCCGCTCCCTCCGGGAATCATTGAGGTGAACCACCCGCACCTTTCCTGAGAGACCGAGGGATTCCAGCTCATTTGCGAATTTCCGAAAGCCCCCCGCAGAGGAAATATCATATCCCGCGGCGTGGAGGTGACAGGAATCGAGACAGACGAAAACCCTCCCGTCACATCCCGATTTATCGATAATCTCCTGTATATGGGACAGCCGGTATCCGACGGACGCACCCTGTCCCGCCGTCGTCTCCAGGCAGATGTCAGCCCCGTGGACCCTCCCGGAGAGATCCCGCACGGCACAAGCTACCCGGGAGATCGCCCCGCCAAGGTCCCTGTCCATCGCGCTCCCGGGATGAACGATCACGTTCCCGATGCCGAGGAGGGCGGCCCTTCTCATCTCATCCGCCATCGCCCGGATGGAGCGTTCGTAGAGGAGGGGTGAGGGAGAGGCCAGGTTTATCAGGTAGCTGGCGTGGGTGGCAACGGCGTACACGCCCGTCCTTGCCTGCGCCCGTTTGAACCGCTCAACCGCATCGGGTGCTAGCTCCGGGGTCTCCCACCTGGTCGGGTAGCGGGCAAATATCTGGACTGCGTCGCAACCGCAGGCGAGCCCGATATCCGGCGCGTTGTGCAGGCCCCCGGCGACAGAGACGTGAGCACCCAGAATCGGTATGCTTTTCAAGGGGTTATCTCCGCAATGTGCCCCCTGACCTGTGTGCCCACATCGAGAATGCCGAGAGAGTTTACCGACGTGAAGTCCCTGTCGAGAAGCGACCCGGGATTGAAGAGCAGGATCCCGTCCTTGTATCGGTTCATGGGAGAGTGGGTGTGCCCGAAGAGGATGGCATCGACACCGTCCGTCCTGAAGGCATGGAGCACCTTGGAGAGGATCCCGTGGGGAGTCCCCCACCCGTGGATGACCCCGATCCGCACGCCCCCCATCTGGACGATCTTCTTCCTGGGAAACCGCTCCTTTATCTCGCTGGTGTCCATGTTTCCGGCAACAAGGATCAGGGGGGCGACCTCCTGGAGCGTTTCCACCACATCCATCCCGACCACATCGCCGCAGTGTATGATGCCGTCAACACCCGCGAAACGATCCCCGATCGCCTCGATTACCCTTGCGCCGCGGACCTCGTGCGTATCAGATATGACGCCGAATCTTTTCAAGAAAGACTACCCTTTGCTCTTTTTGTGGCAGAGATAACACTTCTTGTCACGGGGAGGGTGGTCCTCCGACATCGGGTACTCGGACGACTTCCCGTGACATTCGAGGCATCGGGCATCGCTGGTGGCCGTCATGTGCACCTCATCTGAGGGCAACAGCCTCGGCTTGCCGGTGAGCGAGAACACAACGAGAAGGGCCACGACGAGAGCCATCATCAGGATAAAGTGCAGATCTCTTTTCTGTATCAATTTCAACCCCTTTTTTTTCTCTAAAACTCCTGAGCGTCTATTTTAATATCTCACGGAAGAATTTTCCACTCTCTTTGAAGCAGGCACAGACGCAAAAAAAGTGCAGATCTATATTTTACTCCTTCCCGTTGACAAAAAAGGGATAGTTTGGATAAACTTAGCAATATATAAAGGATTTTTTCCATACGGCCTTGTTAAGGGAGGTTTCGTGAGAAGCGTTACCGTTTACCGGGTAGATTACCAGAAGAAAAAGCGGGAACCCATCGGAACGGTAATCGAGCGGAGAACAAAGGAGAGAGGTGACAACGTCCTGGGGCTTCTGCGCCTTGCACGAAAGATGTACGCACGGGACCTCGAAGACGCCCTTCACATCGCCATCGACTGGGACGAGGCGCAAAAAGAGTGAGGACCTGCCCCGCCCTGCCCCCTTATCCGGTCAATCTTTTCCCCCCGAAAGACCCCTCCCCGGGGCAAAGCTAAGGCCATAAATCTTGAAAGGAGCACCGGGCTGTTGTAGGATATTCTCACCCGTTTTCCTCGAGGGGGAGGCAAAGATCTCGCGTTACGGGCTGTTCGGCGCACCTGTTCGTTGCGCCTGCATCGAGAGAGCCGCTGCAGCACGGCAGGGTCGCAGGCACCGGGACCTCTTATCCCTGGGAATGGGCAGGAAAAGAAGAGAAAAACCGGGAGGTTGAGCGTTAAACCTCCCTTTCGGAGAAGACGCGCTTTTATGCAAGTCGCCAGATATTACCGGAACGACGACATCAGGATCGAAGAAATGCCCGTCCCCTCCATCGGGCCCGGCGAGCTGTTGATGAGGGTCATCGCCAGCGGTATCTGCGGGAGCGACGTCATCGAATGGTATCGCCTGAAGAAGGCCCCGGTGGTCCTGGGGCACGAAGTGGCGGGAGAGGTCGTCCAGGCAGGGGAAGGGGTTAAAGAGTTCAAGCCGGGGGACCGCATCGTCGCCTCCCATCACGTTCCCTGCAACACCTGCGCCCACTGTCTCACGGGGCACCACACCGCGTGCGACACGCTGCGGAGCACGAACTTCGACCCCGGCGGCTTCGCCGAATACGTGCGTCTTCCCTCCATCAATGTGGACAGGGGGGTGTTTCTCATCCCCGACGGCCTCTCCTTCGAAGAGGCATCTTTCCACGAAGCCCTCGGCTGCGTGGTCCGGGCTTTCAGGGTCGCCCGGGTGAAACCCTCTCAATCCGTCCTGGTGATCGGCAGCGGCATGGCGGGGCTCTTGTGCATTCACCTGGCCAGGGCATCGGGTGCGGGAAAGATCCTGGCCGTCGATCCCGTCCCTTACCGCCTGGAGGCGGGGCTCACCTTCGGGGCAGACGAGGCGATTCTGCCCGGAGATGACGTGCCCTCCTGCCTGCGCCGCATGTGCGGGGGAAGGCTGGCCGACGTCGTGTTTGTCTGCACGGGGGCGGAAACTGCCCAGATCCAGGCCCTTGAATCGGTGGAGAGGGGGGGGACGGTCCTCTTCTTCGCGCCCACGGACCCCGGGGTTACGATCCCCGTATCGATAAACGACCTCTTTTTCAGGAACGACGTCACCCTCACCACTTCCTACGGCGCCAGCCCGTACGACTCGTGGCAGGCCCTTCAGCTCATCTGCTCACCCCATATCAGGGTGAAAGAGATGATCACCCACCGCCTGCCCCTCGAGGAGACGGGGAGAGGCTTTCAGATCGTCGCGGAAGCAAGGGAATCGATCAAGGTTATCATAGAGCCCAACAGAAGGAATCATTCATGAACCAATAAAGGAGGAACACCATGGACTGGGGAATGAAAAACCGATTGTCACGGATAATAAAACCGGAAACGGGAAGAACGGTGATGCTCGCCGTCGACCACGGCTATTTCCTGGGCCCCACGACCAACCTGGAAAACGCCCGGAAGACCATAGAACCCCTGCTGCCTTACGCCGATGCACTGATGCTGACACGGGGAATACTGCGGACATCGGTGGACCCCGAAGCGGACGTTCCCATCGTGCTCAGGGTCTCAGGCGGATCGAGCACGCTCGGCGAGGACCTGTCAAACGAGGCGATCACCACGTCCATCGAGGAGGCGGTACGCCTGAACGTTTCGGCCGTGGCCCTTTCGATATTCGTGGGTTCCGAGTACGAGCACCAGACCCTCACCAACCTGTCGAAGCTCGTAGACAGCGCACAACCCTGCGGGATACCCGTTCTCGCCGTCACCGCCGTGGGGAAGGAGCTCGAAAAGAGGGATGCACGCTACCTCGCCCTCTCCTGCCGCATCGCCGCCGAGTTCGGCGCTACCTTCGTGAAGACTTACTACTGCGACGATTTCGAAACGGTCGTCGAGGGCTGCCCCATTCCCGTCGTCATCGCCGGGGGGCCCAAGCTGGAAACCGAGCTCGACGCCCTGAAGCTTGCCGCCGATGCGGTGCAGAAAGGGGCTGCGGGAGTCGACATGGGCAGGAACATCTGGCAGTCACCCCATGCGGTGCCGATGATTCAAGCGGTGAGAGCCGTGGTCCACGAAAACGTCCGCCCCGAGGAAGCCCTCAAGATGCTCCCCGTTTGAGATGGAAAGGGCCGGGAACCTGAACGAACTAGCGCTCATCGGCAACGCGGAAGTATTCCCCCACGATGTAGCCCTTGAAATCCCTCACCGCTGCGTGGTTGCCGGCATTCCCCGCCCGCAGATAATCGTAAAACCTCCTTCTCTCGCCGTCGTGGTAGGGCCTGCTGGGGAAGGTCACGTAGGGGCCCTTCTCGCCGTTGCCCTTCCAGACGGTCATGCCGGTGAGCTTCAGCCCCGAAAGACATCCCTCGTCGAAGATAATCTCCACGTCGGCCAGCTTTCCTTCGGGGATACCCCCGCTGTTCAGGATAAAGTTGATCCTCATCGTCCACCTCCTGGCGTTTCCTGGAGGAGGCGGCAATATCCGTGCCTATCAGTACATGAGCTGGTAGGGGTCCACATCGAAGTCGACCCGGATACCCCCTTTTCGCTTTCCCCCGCCAAACTCGGCGTTTACCACGTCCATCAGGGGAGAGAAGTCGGCATCGGGAGACGACTTCACGAGAATCTGATAGATGTACTGCTTCTTGATCTTCCAGATCGGTGCGGGTGAGGGACCGAGAATTTTCAGGTCAGTCCTGCTATCGAACCGGAAGTAGAGGGTCTCGGCAACTTCCTGGGCCCGCTTTTCAACACCGGCTTTGTCCTTTCCCGAGACGCGGATAAGAAGAAGGCGCGAGAAGGGCGGGTAGCCGAGCTCCGACCGGTGGGAGAGCTCGATGTCCATGAACTCGCTGTACTTGTGCGCTGCCGCCTTCAAGATCGCATAGTGATCGGGCTGGTAGGTCTGGATGATCACCTGCCCCACCGTCCCCCTCCTTCCAGCCCGGCCGGAAACCTGCGTGAGCACCTGGAATGTCCTTTCCGACGAGCGGAAATCGGGAAAGGAGAGGGAAAGGTCCGCCAGGAGGACCCCCACCAGGGTGACCTGGGGGAAATCGTGTCCCTTCGCGATCATCTGGGTTCCCACGAGGATGTCGATCTCGCCCTCCTGCATGCTCCGCAGGAGCGCCCCGTACACCCCCCTCCTCCTGGTTGCGTCCGAATCCATCCGGGACACTCTTTGCTCCTTCCACTTCCGGTTCAAAAACGCCTCGAGCTTTTCCGTGCCGATGCCGATGGGCGCCATTTTCGGGCCGCTGCACCGGGGGCACTCGATTGGAACCGGCTTTCTCATCCCGCAGTAGTGGCAGATGAGGGCCCCCTCCTGCCTGTGGGGCGTGAGCGATACGCTGCAGTCCCCGCACCGCTCGACAAAACCGCAGTCGAGGCACAGGATCCAGGGAGAGAAGCCCCGCCTGTTGATGAAAAGCATCACCTTCTCATCTCTTGCGAGCGTGGCCTCTATCAGTTCCTCGAGCTCCGAGGACACGTACCGCTTGAAACCCCTCCTTGCGCGGTTCTCCGTGAGGTCGACGATCCTCACATCCGGGAGGCTGCCCTGTGCAACCCGCTCGGGAAGCTCCAGGTAGCGGAACTCGCCCGTTTTCGCCCTGAAATAGCTCTCCCCCGAGGGGGTTGCCGAGCCCAGGACGACGGGGATCCGGAAAAGCCCTCCCTTGACGATGGCAAGGTCCCGCGCGTTGTACTTGACCCCTTCATCCTGCTTGTAGGCCTGGTCGTGCTCCTCGTCCACGATGATGAC